>JAGXLQ010000088.1 GCA_018334595.1 Candidatus Bipolaricaulota bacterium
GGAAGAGAGTATACGGCCTCGCCGACGGCCTGGCCGTCGAACAGCTTGGAATCAGTACAACCTCCGGTGCTCCACGAGGGCAACCGGTAACGGTTGGATAGCTGCATCAGGGCCGCACTGCTCATGTGCCACTCCGGGTTTCCGTAGCTAAAGACGGACGTCCTGGGATCGAGCGGGGCCACGTGCCCACCGTAGATGAAGGGGGCGCCGGGGTTGTTTAGCTGACTTATCGTCAACCCCGCGAGGATCTCCGCGTTGCCGATCGCCAGGGAGCCGGCCAGGGTCGCCGGGCCGCTCGCGCTAGCCATTATCGTAGGTGCGTACACGATTGGCAGGTTGTGGTCCGAACAGAAGAGAAGCCTTTCTAAATCCATCTCTCCGTGTTGAAACGGGGACGTAAACTGGCCGTAGAGGATGATAAACGGGTTGCTCTCAAGCTCCCGTTCCCCGCCCGCTATCTCCGTCGCCACCTCGTAGATCCCCTTGAGCATCGTCTTCGTCGTTCCAGACGAAAACGGCGTCAACACCATCGGCTTGACGCTGTTCTTCGTCATGGCGTAGAAGTGGTGCAGGTCGACGACCTCCTGGTCGAGCTCGTTGGCCATGGCGTAGGTCAGAAGAAAGTCTATGTTCTTCAGGCCGTCAGCCACACGTGCCGACATTTCTATGTCCTGGAGCGTAGACGGCCTGCGTTCGCCCGTCTCCGCGTCGTAGGTGTACTTCAGATCGGACCCGGTTCCGTAGTAGACGTTAGCTCCTTCCAGAAAGAGCGTCCTCTCTCCCAGCCTGTCCGCAACGGTTACACGTTCCGGGGCGGATGAGACCGCCTCTTGAATCAGATGAGAGGGGAACTTGACGAGGTCCCCGTCGTGAATTCTCGCCCCCGCGTCGTTGAGGAGCTCGAGCGCCCGGGGATGATGAATTTCTACACCCGTACGCTCGAGAAGCTCAAGGGACGCCGCGTGGATCTTATCGATGTCCTCCTCCGGGAATAAGTTTAACAAAGGGTTACTCTGAATACTGTTGTACACTAATATAACCTCCTAAAATTACCACTCGATTATCCAAATGATTTCTACGAGATGTCGCTCTGGCCGGCGGTGCTGATCCGGTCCAGCGTGATGGCAAGCACTACCACCGCGAGGCCGGCCTGTATTCCTCTCCCGATGTTCAGCCGCTGGATCGCGATCATTATCTCGTCGCCCAGTCCCCCGGCGGCGATCATCGAGGCGATGATTACCATCGACAGGGAGAGCATGATGGACTGGTTTACCCCCTGCATAATTGACGGCATCGCCAAGGGGATTTCCACCCGCCGCAGCAGCTGAAACGTGGTCGATCCAAACGCCTCTCCCGCCTCCACGTACTGGGCCTCTACCTGCCGTATGCCTAGGTTGGTCAACCTGATGGACGGTGGCGTGGCAAAGATTATCGTGGTCAGCAGCCCCGGCACCATCCCCAGACCAAACAGGAAGACGACGGGAATCAGGTAGACAAACGGGTGCATTGTCTGCATGAGGTCCAGTATCGGCTTGATGATGTTCCAGGCCAGGTTCGACCTTGAAGCGATTATCCCCACCGGGACGCCTATGGCAACCGATATCAACACGGACAGGGTAATCAGCGAGACGGTCTGCATCAGCGGCTCCCACAGGCCCATCGTGTAGACGAGGTACAGCCCCGCCATGATAAACAGGCCAACGTACTTGCTTTTCGTCCGATATATTCCTACCGCCGCAGTAACTATTATCACCACTATCGGGGGTATAATTAGCCAGAAGTCCTCTACAGCAAAGACGGCTACCCCCGCAGCGTAAGCTATGGCGTCAAAGAAAGCCCCGGCGTTGATAAGCAGCCAGTTAATCACCGCGTCCGCCCAGCCTCCGATCAGGTTCTCTGGTATAAGTTTTGGCATCAAATCAAATCACCTTCTACTGCCAGCTCCTTGATGTCATGGACAAACGCCTTGACGTACTCGTCAGCTGGATTTTGGAGGATATCCTCCGGAGTACCGATCTGTACCATCTCCCCCTCCTTCATAATCGCAATTCTGTCCCCGACGCGGAGTGCTTCCTGTAGGTCGTGAGTGATGAAGAAAATGGTCCGTTCGAACTCAAACTTATTCTTAAGTTCGTCGAGGAACCACTCCTGCATCTCACGGCGGATCAAGGGGTCGAGGGCGCTAAACGGCTCGTCCATCAACACCACGTCGCTGTTGGTGACGAACGCCCTGGCCACCCCGACTCTCTGTTTCATCCCCCCGCTCAGCTCGCTCGGCGGTACGTTCCCCCAGTCACCAAGGCCGACCTCGTCGAGCATCTCCCGTCCCTTTTTCTCGGGATCGTCCTCGCCCTTTATCCTTAGCCCGTAGACGACGTTTTCCAGGACGGACATATGCGGAAAGAGGGCGAATTCCTGAAATACCATGCTGATCCTCTCCCGGCGGACCTCGCGCAGCTCGTCTTTGTCCAGCGAGGTGACCTCTACCGAGTCACCGTCCTTTCCCTCGAGATAGACCTTACCTTTCGTCGGTTCTACCAGGCGGTTAATGCACCTAACCAGGGTAGATTTTCCACTCCCGGACAACCCCATTATGACAAAGGACTCGTCCTTCTCCGCCTCGACGTTCACGTCGAGGACTGCCGGGACCGAACCGGTCTGGTCCCTAATCTCCTTTCTATTCAGCCCCTCCTTCATCTTCCTCAAGGCGTCATCCGGCTTATCTCCGTAGACCTTTTACAAGTTCTCTGTTCTTATCATTGGAGTAAGTCGGGACCCGGAGTAGACCCGGGTCCCGCTGATTGATTAGTCCTTGGGCGTCCAGGACTTACCTTCCACCCAGGCCTCAACTGCCTCCGTGTGGTTATCCACCCACGCCTCGGCCATTTCCTCAAGGTTCTTGCCTTCTTCGACCATAAGCATGGCTTCGCTGAGCCAGTCGTGGTCCCACTCGGCCAATTTCGGGTGCTCGTTGGCCGCGCCGACGAAGTCTATGGTGTTAAACTCCACGCTTTCCAGAAACGTCATTATTTCCGGGTACTTGGCGCCAAACCCCTCGGTAACCGCCATGTAGATGTTGTTCGGCTGCCCGAACAGGCCCTGGGGGTCTTTCAGTTTGTGGACGTCGTACTTGCTCAGCACCCAGTGAGGTGCCCAGAGAGTTACCAGGACCGGCTTTTCCCGTTTGATTGCCCGAGCGAGCGAGGCGGTCATCGCCGCGCCACTTGAACCCTGGAGCGTGTACAGGTCCTCCAGTCCGTACCCGGGCATTACGTCCTCCCGCGTCATCGTCATCAAGCTGGACCCGGGATCGATGCCGACTATCTTCTTGTCGTATTTCTTGGCGACCTCGGGATCCGCCAGGTCGGTTAGCGATTCCTCGGGCATGTAGTCCGGGACGTAAAGGCCGAGGAAGGCGTTGTAGTAATATGGTGCCGGCAGCGTGTCGATGTCGTGCTTGAAGCGGTATACGTGTCGGAAGTCGATGCTTGGCAACCAGACGCTGAAGGTCAGGTCAAAGTCTCCTGTCGACAGGCCGCTGTAGGTCAACGCCTTCGACGTCGTCTTGACCTCCACTGGCTTATCAAAGTACTCTTCAATGATATGGGCGACGACGTGTGCGGGCGCAGTCGTGTCCGCCCAGTTAACTATTCCAATTGTAATTGCGTTCCCCCTCCCCGCTGAGGCCGGCACGAATATGGTCGAAAGTAACAGGGAAACCATCAAGGCTGCAAAGAAAAGGCTCTTGTTTAGCTTCATATCAACTAACTCCTCCTGTTAGTAAGATTATGTGAGAAAACGTAAACCCAAACTTCAAAAAGTTCTTTTTGCCCTCTACCACCCCCCACAACTTCCATAAACTAGAGGTAATAAATAACTAGAGGTTAAGTAACGACTCTCTGATGGAATCTATCGTCACCTGTACGTGTTCGGCAAGGAGCTCGGAAGTCCTACGCTGGTCCCCTTCCTGTATAGACTGGTATATATCTTGCAGGTTACCCGGAATCATCAGGTTCGTGCTCGACTTGTCGATGGAAAAGAGCCAGATCCTGACGGCCTGAGTAAGCAGGATTTCCATGACGTCTGACAGTATCTGGTTGCCGGTACTCTTGTGCACGACCCGGTGAAAGTCGTAGTCGAGCTTGAGCAGGTCCTGGTAGTTATTAGTTTCGTTAATCTCGTCGAGTATTCCCCGTAGTTCGTCCAATTGCTCTTCCGTTGCGTTCTCCGCGGAGAGGCGACCAACAAGCTTGTTCAGGTGCTTTCTGACGGCGAAGTTCTCTCGTAGGTCATCCAAAGACAGCTGGCTTACGTAGGTCCCCTTCTTGGGAATTATGCGCACCAACCCTTCCGACTCCAACTTGATGAAGGCCTCTCTGATCGGCGCCCGCGAGCAGTCAAAATCGTCCGCCAGACTCTTCTCGCTCAGTAGCTCTCCCGGGTGAAAATCGCCGAAGATGATCTTGTCTTTGATCTTCGCGTAGATCTCCTTCTTGTAGGACATCTCTTAGCGCCCCCTGAAGTCTTGTATCACAACTTGTATACAAGTAAGTATGTATAACTCATACTAACAAAAATATCTATTGCTTACAAGTAATCCCCTCACGTTTCTCTACAACAGAGATAACTACCTACCGGGCGGAAAAACGGGATATTATGATTTGGATTTTGGGTTCTTCTGGTGGAAAGGTGCGAGGTGGCCTCATGGGTCTTACCCGTTGGCCGTTCTTGTCTATCCGCCGACCCCGAGAACAAGCGACAGGCCCGCGGTAATCGTGCCGACGACGATCATCTTCAGGGCGTAGACGATTACGCTTTCCTTCGATATTCTTCCCAAAAACCCACCGAACGAGGCCATGAGCAGGAAGGCCAGGCTGGCAGAGAGATAGTAGCCAACGTCCATGCTCAACAACCCGGCCCTGACGAGGAAATAAGGTATGGTGGGGATGACCGCACAACAGAACGGAGAGATCCCGTTAATGATAGATATGGCAATGGACCTCCTGTTGACGTTCTCCCTGTGAATCGACTCCTCCATCTCGTCCAGCATCTTGTCCTGCAGATGCTTGAACTCCTTCAACCTCTCCGCCTTCTCGGTAATGTAGGCCCCGGAGACCCCGGAAATTCCCAGGGCGATTGCGGCACCCAGGCTTGACGTGATGAGGACGGAGGGGTTGGATACACCGGTGGAAAAGGAGCCGGCGGTAATGCCAAGGACTGTGAGAATACCGTCAAATCCGTTGAGGATGAAGTATCGTCTCGCGATCGTCTTGAACGACTTGTCGGCAAAGCTTTCAAACATGGGACGGACCTCACGGGTAAATATTTTCTTGTGGTAAACGATCCAACCTTATACTAAGGGAAAACAAAGGGGTAAACTACCCGGAGTAGAGCCAGGTCGGTTCGGTACGAACAAGAGGCCCGCCCCGTCAGGTAAGGAGTACGTACAGGGAGAGCACGCCGATCGCCCCTCCGATGACGAAGATGACGTCGAGGCGGAGATAGGCGAGGACGAAGGCGACCACGCCGCCTATGAGCCCAAACGTCGGATCGTCCTGGACCAGAAATATCCCGGGAAAGATCAGCGCCCCCAAAATGGCGTAGCGGAGGTTCTTCAACAGGTCCTTAAAAAACGGGGAGAACTCCACCTCCCTGAACAGGACGAAGGGGAGCATCCTGGGTACGTACGTCACCACGGCCATGCCGAGAAACGTCAAAAGTATCGTCCGGCTAGACATCCGCATCCCCCTCGTTTCCTTCGTCGCCTTTCCTCCGGGACCTGAAGATGAAGGTCCCCGCCGCCGCGGAGATCAAGCTGGCGAGGACTATCGACCACCCGGTGGACAGCCCCAGACGAAATGCGGAGTTCAACCCTCCGGCCAGGCCGGCGACAAACAGGACTTCCTTTCTCTCCCT
>JAGXLQ010000089.1 GCA_018334595.1 Candidatus Bipolaricaulota bacterium
GAAGGAGAAAACAGAGAGAACCAGGAAGCATCAATCTGGAAGTTATCCAGAAGATGAGAGGTCATCCGAGTTATCTCCCGAGATCAATAATGGTGAAAAGATTCCAAATTATCAACTTGCTGGAGGTGAGACTTGACTTTACCCCATAGTCCCTGTAAGGAGATGATTTAACTCAGACCATGTCACCGACACTATTGCAGGTTGATCAGCAGGGGTACGAGAACTGGTACGAGGCCTGATAATATCGCGCCGCTTAGGAAGGCGGGGAGAACGGACTCCTCGCCAGCTACGTTCTTGATCAAGGGTAGCGTGACGTCCATAGTGGTCGCCCCACCCGTGGCGATTCCAGCCGCCTTGCCCAGATACCTGACGATAAAGGGAAGGGAGATAAACGTAAATACCTCCCTGAAGGTGTTCGCCATAAGAGCTATCGTCCCCAGCTCGGGGCTGTGCAGCTCGGTCAACAGGATCGCGGAAAGGCTGTACCAGCCAAATCCCGCCCCCACCGCTGCCGCTTCCGAGCAGGTGACGTCGAGGAAGAAACTTAAGGCAACCGGTCCGGCGATGCTGCCGGCCGCAATGCTCAGGGGGATGAGGATTACCTTCCATCCAACCTTGAACGCCCGGGTAAAAGTCCGCCTGTTCAGGCCGAGGGATATTCCTACCGCGAACAGGAGGAGGGCCAGGGTAAAGGTGACGGCGCTATCGAAGACGGAGACGAAGCGGTCACCAACGAGAAAATATCCAATTGCCACACCTCCCACTATGGTAAGGAGGATGATCCCCGTAAGGCCTAAAGACAGTTTAGTCTTTGCTATTTCATCGGAGTCCCCACGGCCCTCGGGGATGCAGCGGAACTTCCATGAAATCGGCTGAATAAATAGTATGCTGCCAAGGACGCTGGCGGACGACAGGGCCAGTGCGGTGATTCCGATACTGTCCAGGTTGACCAAGAGTCGGTCCGTCGTGCCGATCTTGATCCCCATGGCCACCAGCAAAAGAAGGAGTGCCCCCTGAATGAACGGGTCCTCTATTCTCCTTAACCGTTCATCTGCTATCCCCGATAGTCCAACGACGATACCGACAACCAGGGAAAGAATAATTATCCAAAAATCCATATTTCCCCTCCAGCGAAGCAAACGTGATAGGTCGGAACTCAAGCAAAGCAACGTTACAAAATCATCGAGAAGATGACAAGCGGAAGAAATGAGGCCCGCCCTCAGTAAGTACTTCAGGCGAAATCACCCTGGACGCAGGCCTCATTATTGCTACAATTATTCTTAAGGTCCGAGTTTATGGCACACATTTCACCAACTTATAAGTTACTCAAGATAGATGAGAAAAGTTTTCTAGTATTTTACCTCACCAACCAAGGAGAGGAGGTCTACGTGTCAACTTTAGTCAAGCAGAGAGAAGAAAAAGTAAAGACCCGGGACGCCTACGGGGAGGTTCTCCCCCGGATCGGCGAAAAGGATGAAGACATTGTAGTGTTGACCGCCGATCTGGCCGGTTCAACCCGCACAAAGTACTTTGCCGAAGAATTCCCGGAACGGTTCTTTAACGTGGGAATCACGGAGGCAAACATGATGGGAATGGCGGCCGGCCTGGCCATGGAGGGGAAGAAACCTTTCGTAAGCACGTTCTCCATCTTCGCCACCGGCAAACCATGGGAGCAGATCAGGCAGACCATCGCCTATCAATCCGCCCCCGTACGTATAGTGGCAACTCACGCGGGGTTGACGGTGGGGGAAGACGGAGCATCACACCAGATACTCGAAGACATATCTCTTATGCGCGTCTTGCCGAACATGAAGGTGATAGTCCCCGCAGACTCCACCCAGACCAAGGCCGTAATCGAGCGGATTGGGAAGGACCTATCCGGGCCCGTGTACGTAAGACTGGCCCGTGCGGGTTTCCCGGTCGTCTATGAGGACTGTGATTTTGAAATAGGAAAGGCCGAAGTATTAACAGAGGGCAGTGATCTAACGATATTCGCAACCGGACTTATGGTTGCTAACTCACTGGACGCAGCGGACGACCTCGCGGATCAGGGTATATCGGCAGAGGTCGTTAACGTCTCGACAATCAAGCCCCTGGACGTCGACACTGTGCTAGAATCCGTCGAAAAGACCGGGAGGGCGCTGACCGTAGAGGAACATAACGTCATCGGCGGTCTCGGTTCGGCGGTCTCGGAGGTGGTCAGCGAAGGTCATCCCGTTCCGCTAAAGAGAGTTGGGGTGGAAGACAGGTTCGGCGAATCGGGTCCGGCTTACGAGTTGATAGAACACTTTGGGCTTACCTCTGACCGCATTGCCGAAGAGGGAGAATCGTTGCTGGACGGCGAGCTATAGGCATAGCCCCCTTACTTGAGGAGGAATACATGGACACGAACACATTACAGAAAAAGGCAAATAAACTGAGAGCAGACGTTTTACAGGCAGTTACCAATGCGAACTCCGGCCATCCGGGTGGCGCACTGGGAATGGCGGACGTGTGGACCGTACTCCACTACAAGTACCTGAACGACAGGCCGGACCAACCACGGTGGGAGGACAGGGATAGGTTTATCCTGTCCAATGGACATACGTGCCCACTTCTCTACGCCGTACTCGCGGACAAGGGTTACTTCGACAGCAGCGAATTAGATCACCTGAGGGAGCTGGGCGCACTACTCCAGGGCCACCCCTCGACGGCCAAGGGTACTCCCGGCGTGGAGTTCTCTTCCGGTTCGCTCGGGCACGGCCTTTCGTTCTCCGGGGGAGTAGCTCTGGCGGGAAAGCTGGACGGTCGGACTTACAAGACCTACGTTTCTATCTCCGACGCCGAATGCCAGGAAGGACAAACCTGGGAAGCGGCGGGGGTGGCCAGCCACAAGAAGCTCGGCAACCTCTGTGCGATAGTCGACTACAACGATAGCCAGATCGACGGAAAAGTCAGCGAGATTCAGGACGTCGCTCCCATCAAGAATAAATGGGAGAGTTTTGGCTGGAACGTAATCGAGATCGACGGCCACGACTACAACGAGATAGACGGGGCCCTGCAGGAGTTTAACGAAAGTGAAGACCCCGACGGTCTCCCGACGGTAATCATCTCACACAACGTGATAGGCAAGGGCGTCTCTTTCATGGAAGGCGACTATCACTGGCACCATGGGGTGTTGACTCCGGAACAGCTGGAGCAGGCATTTTCGGAGCTGGGGGTAAGTTAAACCCGTCACCAGTTAAAGCGACAGTACTCGAAATACCCAGCAAAAGAAAAAGGGGGGTCTGCCGTTACCAGCGGCCGACCCCCCTTTTTCTATCGGTCTCTAAACCTATCGATCTATCCTATATTTTATCGGACTCTGCCCGGGTGCTTCGTAGGTCAGGGTAAAGTAATCCGACGAACTTCGTCCTACAAACGCTATCCGTCCCTGGGCAACGTCATTCTCGTCCAAAACTCCACTGGGGAAGTAGTCATCAAGAGCAGACGTCTCCAGGCTTATCGGTTGGACTCTACCCTCGCTATCCCTTAACGTAAAGTTCAACGTCTTTGAGGGGTATACACCATCCCTGCGCGCCCTTATCGTAACGTCGACAACGACAAACTCCTTTCCGGCACCGGGATCCCGTCCCCGAATGGTCTCCATTGTCTCAGCTCCCCTCAACGTCATCCTGACCGTATCGTTGCTTGCGGTTTCCCCCACATAATAGGTCGCTGGCTCTACCTCGATGGTAGTCGTAGCCCGATCCGTTCCATCCCTGTCGTCTGTCACCAACAATGTTACCTCGAAATCTCCGGCACTCTCGTACCGATGTGAGACCTCTGCTCCAGTCGCAGTATTTCCATCGCCGAAGCTCCACTCGTAACTTTCGATCTCCCCGTCGGGGTCGGAAGATTCGGACGCCGAGAAGTCGACCTCCAGGGGTTCGGTACCGGAACTGGGAGATACATCCATCGCCGCCTCGGGATCCTCGTTTTCCGGCGGTGGCTCTTCAACCTGGATCGTCCTCGTGGTCGAGTTCTCCAGCCCATCGTCATCTACCACCGTCAGCGTCGCCGTATACTCGCCGGCGTCCTCGTAGGTATGTTCGACCAAATCCAAAATGTCCGCACCGGATTCCGGGTCGCTGCCGTCTCCAAATTCTAGTTGATACTCCTCTATCACCCCGTCCCCGTCCTCCGAATCTGACATATCAAACGCCACCTGCAGTGGTCTCTCTCCCTCGGTTGGTTCCGGGTCAAGTTCTGGCGCAGGGGGACTGTTCTGAACGTCTATAGTTGTGGTTGTCGTCGCCGTTGCTCCATCGTTGTCAGTCACGGTAAGGGTTACAGTGTACTCTCCATCGCTGGCAAAAGTGTGCTCCACGGTCCTTCCGTTTGACTTGTTGCCGTCATCAAAATCCCACTCGTAGCTATCTATTACCCCGTCCTCATCTCCCGAGCCGCTCGCATCCAAAACAACCTCCAATGGGGCTTCCCCTGAGCCCGGGTTTACCGAGAAATCGGCAACCGGCTCCTTGTTGGACTTGCAACCATTTAAGCCAATAGTTAGAAAGGCAAGCAACGCTATTAAAACGAAATACTTCCCCACTTTCATAAGGTACCTCCTGGATATCTATCTATAATACATGAAACAAACAAACTAATTACCCCGTTAACTTAGGTTAACATATAACCGAAAGGTTATTCAACTAATGAACTGCTAAACGGGAAGAACATGGACTCCAGGGACCTACTATCGGTCCGTGACTCATGCTCCCCCCAAACCAAATCTCAGTTGAGCTGACTACCAGCCTTCGCTACCGACCAGCGGGACGAAACTACAGTATACCCCTTTGCTGTAGGTAACCTTCTGACCTCTCTTCTTCACCTTGTACAGCCTCTGCTGGCGCTTGCTCCCGACCGGGATAACTATCAGCCCGTCCTCGTCAAGCTGGTCAAGCAAGCTGGAGGGGACCTCAGGCACACCGCCGGTGCCTAGTATCCTCTCATAGGGTGCGTATCTTTTCCACCCAACCGTCCCATCGTGCACGCTGTAATGGACGTTATCGATGCCGAGTGATTTGATAACCGATTCCCCCCGGGCCTGAAGGTCGCCGTTTCTCTCCACCGTGAAGACTTCGTCGACAATACGCGCAAGAATCGCCGTTTGAAACCCACTGCCCGTACCTATTTCCAGTACCCTCTCGTCCCCCGCAAGTTCAAGTAATTCCGTCATAAAGGCAACTATATAAGGCTGGGATATGGTCTGGCCGTCGCCGATTGGCAGTGGACGGTCCGCGTAGGCCCGGTTTCTGTACCCTTGAGGAACGAACAGGTGTCTTGGAGTATCCCGGAAAGCCTGAATGATCCTTTCGTCCTTAATTCCTCTACCCCGCAGCTGCTCTTTGATCATCCTGGACTTCTCCACGGCGAAGTTATTCTCCATCGTTTCCTCAAGTCTCTTCCTCGTCCGGAAAGTAACTCTTGAGAATATCTCGAGCTTCTCCGGCATCGCCGTCGGGTACCATAACTCGGATTTCACCCAGCCCATCCACGGGTATGGGGTATACGGAATGAGTTATATGGGAGGACAAATAGCAACTTATATCGAAGTCGCCGAGCAACTCCTTCATCTGGTAAGCTTTTTGTTCATCCCAGGTCTTATATACCTCTACCAGTGCCACAATTATCCCCCCGCTTAACTTTCCTCGCGTCGTTCTCTCGCCTCTTCTTTGTACTTCTGCAACTCCCGCCAGCCCCCGGGGTCGACCTTTTCGACCTCTCCAGGGGAGAGGTCTCCGATATCTACCGGTCCTATGGAGATCCGTCGCAACCTCA
>JAGXLQ010000090.1 GCA_018334595.1 Candidatus Bipolaricaulota bacterium
CAAGGCGTCCACCGTCTGCCCTTGGCAATCTTTATGCTACAGGATGCCTACTAATGTCATTCGATCTGTCAAAGACCATGCCCTAATGGGCGCTAGAAAATATAGTGGTTGGAGGGGGTTATTTCAAGTCCTAACGGCTAAGAGTTTACAACTATTCTCGCTAAAAGCTACAAACAATCCGAGATCTAGGGGGACCTGGTGAAGAATTCGTTAACCTGCACCCGATAGCCGTTGACAAAATCCAACCCACTCATCTGACATTTTGATTGTGGCTTAACGTTCCTCAGCTGGACGGCTGTATCGTTACCACATTTTACGACGAAACCGTAGTTTCCCGTGTCGATGATTCCCCCCGGGTCCGCGTCTAAGGCCACCTTTCGGAGTGGCAACCGATCAACCAGATCGTCGGTCAAACTGCCAAGGTCTCTGCTGCCACAGAGCTTCAAGCGTTTTCCATCGTAGAAAGAATAGGCCCCGGGCCAGGGATAGGTACCCCTGATAAGGTCGTGAACTTCCTTTGAAGGGCGTGTCCAATCGATCCTTCCATCTTCTTTAAAGAGCTTCGGAGCGAAGCTGGGTTCTCCTTGCTGGGGAGTAGGCGTTATCTCGTCGCGGTTGACCTTCATCAACGTATCCAGGATCGCCTCACCAGCTAATTGCGCCAGCCTGTCATGTAGTTCGCCTGCAGTCTCGTCCGGCCCGATTTCCGTCTCCCGCTTGAGCAATATCGGACCAGAATCCAGCCCCTCGTCCATTGTCATCGTCGTAATTCCCGTCCTGGTCTCGCCGTTGATTATCGCCCAGTTTATGGGAGCAGCACCACGGTACTTTGGGAGCAAGGAGCCGTGGATGTTTACGGGGAGACCCACTAGACCGAGCAACTTTCCCGACATCTTCTGGCCGTAGGCGACGACGACGAAGAGGTCCGCGCCAACCGCATCGATCCTGGCAAGTGACTCCAAGGAATTTACGTCCTCCGGCTGATAAACCGGAACCTCTCTTGCCTGTGCTTTTCTCTTAATCGAAGAAAACTTAGTCTCCATACCCCTACCACACGGGCGGTCGGGCTGGGTTACGGCTAACTCAATCTCGTGATTTTTATCAAGTTGTTCAAATGCCGGGAGTCCAAACTCCGCGGTACCAAAGAAAACTATTTCCACTTATTCATCACCCTGTCCGTTTACTTGAAATTTTCCCAACTAACGCCATCACATTATATCGGACGCAGGGCGAGATTCTAAGGCTGTGGGACGGGTCTTTGATTCAACAAAAACCGTAAGCTAAAATCATTTAACCCGTTCGTCCGCTTACGAGGGGGAATCTCAATTTAGAGGCAAGGATCTATGAGCCACAGAAGTAGGAAAGAGGAAAGCACCAAGTCCAAGGTGCTCAAGATACTGGACCTGGAGAGAAAGAACGGCTTCAACGATGAAGCCGTCTTCGGGGGGCTGGAAAGCCTGTCGGAAACCCTCCTGGACGACTCCGAGATCGAGGAAACGCTCAAAGGGTACGGCGACAAGGACCCCTACGAGCGGGAGGAAGTAGTGGAAGAGGCAAGAAACCTGCTGGCCTCCGAGTCCGACGAGGGTCACCGTGAGAAGAGGGAAACGCCAGGCCTAAGCGCACCCGTAACGGAGGCTGTCGGTGTGGGGGACAAGAGAGCGAGGGACCTGGAGAACCTGGGGATAAAAACTATCCGCGACCTGCTGTTTCACTTTCCCCGCAGGATAGAGGACCGACGGAAAGTCAAGAAGATAGGGGAGCTAAACCACGGAGAAGAGTTTACGGTCGTGGGGGCCGTCGAAGGTACGACGATGATTCAACCCCACAGAAACCTGAAGCTAGTCAAGGCGGCCATAAGCGACGGGACGGGGACCCTGTACGGAATTTGGTACAACCAGCCGTGGATAAACAACCAGCTGAAAAAGGGGGGAAAGGTCGCGGTCTATGGGGAAACGAAGAGGGAGTACGGGGAACTTCAGATGGAAAACCCCGTATGGGAGCCGGCAAACAGAGAGAACAAGACGCGGGCGCTGGTCCCGATTTACCCGGCCACCGAGAACCTGTCTCAGAGCAAAATAAGATGGATTATCCGTAAGAACTTAAAAGCATTACCCCGATCGATTTCGGAATTTTACCCGGAAGAAGTGGCCGGAAGATACGGCTTCTGGGACCGCAGGACCGCCCTGGAGAAGATCCACTCCCCGGACAGTCCGGAGGATTACGACAAGGCAAGACGGAGCCTCTCCTTCTCCGAACTTTACCTGTTCTACTACGGCATGAAGACAAGAACGGCTGGCAGGGAGGACCCTGAGCTGACAATGGAGGTTGACGGGGAGACTCTGGGAGAGTTTTTGGAGGCGATTCCTTTTACACTCACGGGAGATCAGGAGAGGACGTTGGGCGAGGTCGTCGACGACCTGAGGGGGCCGTCCCCAATGAACCGACTCCTCCAGGGTGACGTAGGTACGGGGAAAACCCTGATAGCCGCCGGGTCAGCCTTCCTGGTTAAGAAGGGTGGTTACCAGACGGCGCTGATGGCCCCGACGACGGTGCTTGCCGAACAGCATTACGAGAATCTGTCCAAGGTCTTCTCCCCGCTCCGAATGGACGTCGACCTGTTAACTGGCAATACCTCCGCCGGAGACAGGGATGAACTCCTTTCCTCCCTAGAATCCGGTGATATCGACGTCCTGGTGGGAACCCACGCCCTGCTGGAAGGTGAAGTGCGTTTCCACAACATCGGCCTGGTGATAATTGACGAGGAGCAGAGGTTCGGCGTGGCACAGAAGGAGAAGCTAAACGCGGATTACCGGCCGGTGAACAGGTTGATCCTGAGCGCCACCCCTATACCCAGGACGATAACCTCAACGATATACGGAGAGTTTGACATATCACGCCTTGAGGAGTTCCCCGGAGGCGAAAAGAAGATAAAGACGTACTGGGTTAGCGACAGCAGGCGCGATCAGGTCTACGAATACGTCAGGAGAAAACTCAACGAAGGGGACAGGGGGTTTATCGTCTTCCCGCTAATCGAGGAGTCGGAAAAGGTCGACTCTAAAGCGGCGGTGGAGATGCAGCAGGAGCTCTCGGGAAACCAGTTAAAGGGCCTGAGACTAGGGCTGCTCCACGGCCAGATGGGCCAGGAAGAAAAGGCGGAAATTATCGAGAGGTTTAGAGAAGGGGAACTGGACGCGATAGTCTCCACCACAGTCATCGAGGTGGGAATCGATATTCCGCAGGCAAACATACTCGTGGTCGACGAGGCCGATCATTTCGGGCTGACCCAGTTGCATCAACTTCGAGGAAGAATAGGGCGGTCCGGGCAAAAATCATATTGTTTCGCGATAGGGTCGCCGAGCACCGAGGAGGGGAGGAGGAGACTGGGGGCCTTCCGGGATATCCTGGATGGCTTTGCCCTGGTGGAGGAAGACCTAAAGATCAGAGGGCCCGGAGACCTGTTGAGTTCCAGTCAGCACGGTTTTCAGAACAGCTTTTATGCCTGTGATTTCTTAAACGATTACGATATAATGAACAAAGCCCGTAAGGAAGCGGGGAAACTCGTTGAGGAATGTGGGACGGACGAGCGGCTAGATAAACTGCTGGACGAGTACTTTATGGACGCACCCTGGAAATATAACTGAATGTAACTGAACAAAGAGGGGGACAACTGAAAAATGATTGACGAAAATAGGGTAAAACACGTGGAAGAACTCGCCGAACTGAGCTTGACCGAAGAGGAAAGAAAAGGCATGGCGGAGGACCTTGGCAGCATAATTGATTACGTAAACAAGCTAAAGGAACTGGACACGGGTGACGTCGAGCCGTTAAGACACATCCTGGGCGTGGAAAACGTCTTTAGGGAGGACGAAAGAGGGGAGACCTTAAGTCACGAAGAGGTATTCAAAAACGCGCCCGAGGAAGAGCGAAACTTCTTTAAGGTCCCCAGAGTCATAGACAACGACTGATCAAGTATCCGGAGCTACTTCCAGACAGCCCAACCCTTGCCGTCGACGTTCACTCGGCTTCGGGATAGATATAGGATCCGACCTCTTCTCCCTGAACGATGGCAAACAGAGCACCCTCTTTAAAGAGATCGAAGATTACCATCGGTATGCCCGCCTCCTGACCTATCCTGGCCGCAGTTAGGTCAATTATCCTAAGTTTCTTTTGAAAGAGGTCGTCATAGGAAAGGGTTGGAATGAATTCTGCGTCCTCGTGAGAGGGATCGGCGGTAAACGCCCCGCGGACGTTGGTGCCCTTGAGGATGAGGTCCGCATTTATCTGGCCAGCCCTTATGGTCGCGGCGCTGTCTGTGGTAAAGTAGGGGTTTCCTGTCCCTCCAACGAAGATAACGACCTCGTCGTTCTCCAGGGATTCCACGGCCTCGTCGGGGGCTATCTCTCCCGCGAGTTGACCTACCGGCAGGGCAGACTGTAGCCTGGCGACAACACCCATCGACTCCAATCTGTCCCGAAGGGCAATACCGTTAATTATCGTAGCTACCATGCCGGCGTAATCGCCAGACGTCCTCGTCAAAAAGTCCTGCTGAGCCCCCCTAAGGATATTACCTCCGCCCACGACTAGGGCAACCTGGACCCCGTAGTCGTCCCGCAAATCCACAATCTGGCCGAGTATGTAATCGATGGAACCCGGGTCCAGGGGAGTTTCGGACCCCAACCCTTCACCCGAGACCTTTAACAGAACTCTCGAAGGCTGAACTCTGGCTGGGGTTCGTTCTCTATTGTTCATCTATCGGACCCAGGTAGTTAAGAGGTTGATTTAAAGCGGGGGCTATCTACTCTTCTTCTCCTTCTTCCGAATCGGCTGAGATCTCAAAACGAGAGAATCTACTAATTACGATTTCCTCGTTGACCTGCGCGGACAGCTCGCCCAGCATTTCCTCGATGGTCTTATCGGAATCCCTGACGGATTCCTGTTCCAGCAGGCAGATTTCCCCGTAGAACTTATTCATCTTTCCCTCGATGATGTTGTCGATGATGTGTTCGGGTTTACCTTCTTGTTCCGCCTGCTTGCGGTAAATATCCTCTTCCTCGGAAACTTCTTCCTCGGGTACCTCCTCTCTTGAGATATACTCCGGTGAGGCGGCGGCGATCTGTAGGGCAAGCGCATCGACAAAGTCCTTAAACTCGTCGCTGTTGGCGGCGAAGTCCGTCTGGCACTTAACTTCAACCAGAACGCCGACCTTGCCGTCGTGGTGGATGTAAGCACCGACCCGGCCCTCGCCGGAATTTAGTTTACCCTCGGACATCTCCATACCCTGCTCCCGCAGCGCCTGCTTTGCCTTCTCCATGTCACCGTCTGCTTCCTCGAGGGCGCGCTTGCAGTCCATTATGCCGACACCCGTTTCCCCTCTAAGTTGCTTTATCTCTTCAGTCGTAATCGCCATTAGTTGATCCTCCTGGTGAATAATATTGCACGATTCTCTCTTAAGTAGCAGTTTCCTCTACTTCCGTTTCAGCTGAGTCGTCCTCTTCCTCGTCTTCTTCTTCCTCAAGCTCTACTTCTACTTCTTCCTCGGTTTCTTCTTCCAATTCCTCTTCCTCCGTCTCCTCGACAGGAGCCTCTTCCTCGTCTTCTTCTTCCGTCTCTGCTTCTGATTCCTCGGTTTCTTCTTTCTCTTCCGTCTCTGCTTCTGGTTCCGATCCCTCGGTTTCTTCGACCTTTTCGGCTTCCTCCGTCTCCTCAACCTCTTCGACCTCTTCCTCTTCTTCTGGGGCTTCCTCTTCGGCTGCGCGGTCTGCTCCCTCGCGGCCTTC
>JAGXLQ010000091.1 GCA_018334595.1 Candidatus Bipolaricaulota bacterium
AGGCTTGGGCTCTGTAAGGGCGTACAGATCGTTTTACGGTCGTTGCTGGAGATACTGGGAGTCTCCGCTCCCCAGAAGATGTAAGTTTTCCCCACAAAGAGGAGATTAAGCAACTATGGGTTGGTTTGATAGGTTGAGCTCCGGCCTGAAGAAGACGAGGAAGAACCTGGTCGGCAGGGTCGAGAGCGTATTAAGTAGATACAGCGAGATAGGCCCTGAACTGCTGGAAGAGATCGAAGAGCTGCTGGTCACCGCCGACATCGGCGTCAATACGGCGCTGGAGATTATAGACCATATCAAGGAGAGGGTTGAAGAAGAGGGTGAAACCGACCCGGGGTTCGTCGAAGAGATCTTAAAGGATGAGCTAAAGGACAGGACCTCCGGTGCGGAAGGAGAGCTGAGTTGCAACGCGGACGGGCCGACGGTAATGCTCGTCATGGGAGTGAACGGCTCGGGCAAGACGACCACCATCGCCAAAATAGGGAAGAAGTACGTCGAGCAAGGGAAGAAGGTCGTCTTTGCAGCCGCCGACACGTTCCGTGCCGCCGCCATAGAGCAGCTCGGCTACTGGGCTGACCGTGTGGGGGCGACGATGATATCACAGGACATAGGCTCCGACCCCTCGGCCGTTGCCTACGACGCCCTGGAGCACACGTTGAACACGGATGCGGACTTGCTCTTAATCGACACGGCGGGGAGGCTCCAGACGAAGCACAACCTGATGGAAGAATTGAAGAAGATCAATCGTGTAATCGAGGGCAAGCTCGGTAGAGAACTCGACGAAAGGTTGTTAACGATAGACGCGACCAACGGCCAGAACGGACTATCACAGGCGGAGAAATTTGATCAGGCCGTTGGCCTGACGGGTATCATCCTGACGAAGCTGGACGGGACGGGAAAGGGCGGCGTGATCTTTCAGATTCACGAGGAGTTCTCCGCCCCGATTAAGCTGATTGGAGTTGGAGAGAAACAAGAAGATTTACACGAGTTCGATAGAGATCAATTTGTGGAAGCCTTATTCGAGTAATTTGAATATCTTACGGGAGGTTAATTGATGGAATACGTCTATTTCTTTGGTGCTGGTGAAGCAGATGGAAGTGAAGACCTAAAAGAGGTTCTTGGCGGTAAGGGTGCAAATCTAGCAGAGATGACAAACCTGGGAATACCCGTACCGGCGGGGTTTACGATCTCCGCTGAGGTCTGTCAGTATTACTACAAGCACGACGAGACCTACCCCGAGAGCCTGGACGAGGAAGTCGAGGAGAACCTGAAGAGACTGGAAGAGGTTAACGGGAAGGAATTTGGCGACCCCGAAGACCCCCTATTACTGTCCGTAAGGTCCGGGGCGGCCGTCTCCATGCCCGGCATGATGGATACCGTGTTGAACGTCGGCCTGAACGAAGAGACGCTCAAAGGGGTTATCGAGAAGACCGACAACCCCAGGTTTGGCTGGGACTCCTACCGCAGGTTGATCCAGATGTACGGTGAGGTCGTCAAGGGAATAGAGGCCAGGGAGTTCGACCTCGCACTGGAAGACATAAAGGAAGAGAAGGGCGCGGCAAACGACACGGACCTGACGGTTGACGACTTGAAGGAGGTCGTCGACAAGTTCAAGGAAATTTACGAAGAGAACCTGGGTGAGAAGTTCCCGACGGAACCAAGGGACCAGCTCTGGGGAGCTATCGATGCGGTATTCGGTTCCTGGAACAACCCCCGGGCGATCAAGTACAGAAATATTAGCGACCTACCTCACGATGCCCTGGGAACGGCGGTAAACATACAGACCATGGTGTTCGGGAATACCGGAGAGAACTCCGCCACAGGCGTAGCCTTCACGAGAAACCCGTCTACCGGTGAGAACGAAAGGTACGGGGAGTACCTCAAGAACGCACAGGGCGAGGACGTCGTCGCCGGTGTCAGGACGCCCAAGGACATCAAGGAGTTACAAGAGGAGATGCCCGACGCCTGGGACGAGCTGGAGGAAATATTCCAGACGCTTGAGGAGCACTACAAGGACGTCCAGGACGTGGAGTTCACGGTGGAGCATTCCGACCTGTACATGCTGCAGACGAGGACGGGCAAGAGGACGGCCAAGGCTGCCGTCAAGATTGCCGTCGACATGGCAGAAGAGGGTTTGATAGACGAGGAAACCGCAGTGGGAAGGGTCGACCCGGAAACTCTGGACCAGCTTCTTCACCCGTCGTTTGACGAATCGGCCGACAAGCAGGTGCTTGCCAAGGGGTTAAACGCATCGCCCGGAGCTGCGGTCGGAGAAGTCGTCTTCACGGCAAGCGAAGCAGTAGACAGGCGGGAAAACGGCGAAAAGGTAATCCTCGTCAGGACGGAGACGTCGCCCGAGGACATCGACGGCCTGGAAGCCGCGGAAGGCGTGTTGACTTCGCGTGGCGGAATGACGTCGCACGCGGCGGTAGTTGCGCGGGGAATGGGTAAGCCGGCAGTCGCCGGTTGCGGCGCGATCGACATAGATTACGAGGGCGAGGCCTTCACCGTGGACGGGAAGGAAGTCGAGGCCGGCGATTACATCTCCATAGACGGGACCACCGGTGAGGTCATGCTCGGCCAGGTCCCCACGGTTGAACCCAAGATGGACGAGAACTTCCAGAAGTTAATGGAATGGGCCGACGAGGTCAGACAGCTCGGCGTGAGGACGAACGCGGATACTCCGGAGGACGCAAAGAGGGCGCGGGAATTTGGTGCTGAAGGAATTGGGCTGACCAGGACCGAGCACATGTTCTTCGGCGACGAGCGCCTCTCCTACATCAGGCAGACGATTATGGCGGAGAGCAAGGAGAAGAGGGAAGAGCACCTGGCGGAACTGGCAAAGTTCCAGAAGTCCGATTTCCTCGGTATCCTGTCCGAGATGGAAGGGCTCCCTGTAATCATCAGGCTGCTAGACCCCCCGTTGCACGAATTCCTGCCCGACACGCAGGACGAAGTTGAGGAGTTTGCTTCACGTACGGGAAGAGACGCCGAAGAGGTCCAAAGCAAGATAAATGAGCTCAAGGAATTCAACCCGATGCTCGGACACCGTGGCTGCCGACTGGGAATAACTATGCCGGAGATCTACGAGATGCAGGTAGAGGCGATAATCAGGGCGGCAGTGGAACTGAACAAGGACGGCGTGGATGTCAGGCCGAAGATAATGGTTCCGCTCGTCGGCTCGCCGGAGGAAATGAAGCGGGTTAAGGACTCCGCTCAGGCCGTCATCGACGACCTGCTGGAGTCGCTTGATTCCGACCTCTATTACGAGATTGGCACGATGATCGAGATCCCCAGGGCCTGCGTGCTTGCAGACGAGATCGCCGCTGAGGCGGAGTTCTTCTCGTTTGGGACTAACGACCTGACCCAGATGACCTTTGGGTTCAGCAGAGATGACGCGGGTAAGTTTCTCGACGAGTACCTCGAAAAGGGGATCCTGGAGAAGAACCCATTTGAGACGCTCGACTCCAGAGGCGTGGCCACTTTCATGGAAATGGCCGTCGAAAGGGGCAAAGGGGCAAATGAAGGGCTCGAGGTCGGTATCTGTGGCGAGCAGGGTGGAGACCCCGAATCGATCCACACGGCCAAACGAGTTGGCGTGGACTACGTAAGCGCTTCCCCGTTCAGGGTACCGATCGCTCGGTTAGCCGCGGCTCAGGCGGAGTTGGAAGACTAGTATTCTGACAGAGCCTATAAGCAGGAAGATGAGCTAAAGGGCAGGTAGGAGGGTTTTCCTCCTACCTGCCCTTCTGTTAACCTCGAGTTGACCTTATCCTTCGGTCCAGACGTATTCGCAGAACTCGGGAAAGGTTCCAAGCTTGCTGAATAGCTTCGTGTTCTGGACGGAGTCCTGAGTTACGTAGAGAAACGTCTCTCCGGCGAGATATATGACGGGTAGGTGCCTGGCAAACAGTAGCTGAAACCTGTCGTAGTACTCCTTTCTCTCCGCAAATCCCACGTGCTTGACCCCTTCCGCAAACGCCTCGTCGATCTCCTTTTGCCAGCCGGGTACCCCCGCCGAGCTACCCCCGGACGACCAGAAGTGCAACGAGCCCGACGAGGCGAACACGTCGGCCAGAGCAGATGGTTCTCTGGGGTTGATCATCAAGCTGATTATGGCCCCCTGATAATCGCCGGACTGCAGCTTGCGCACGAGAGAGGAAAAGCTGACCGGTTCCAGGTTGGCATTTATACCAACCCCTTGCAGTCCGTCTACTATGACCTCCCCCATTGTCTTTCTCGCCTCGTTTTCCTCGTTCGTCACGACCGTAAACTCGACTCCCCTGCCGGTTGAGTACTCCCTGAGACCGTCTCCATCGGAGTCGGTCAAGCCGATGTCCTCGAGTAAACCTGCTGCCGATTCGGGGTCGAACGAACCGGAGAAGAAGTCCTCGACCTCCGGGTTGTAGTAGGCCGATACCGCCGGGACGGGGCTTAGCTGGACCCCTCCAAAGCTGTTAAATGCCCTGTCGATGATCCTCTCCCTGTCGATAGCCAGGGAAATGGCCCTCCGGAACTCGTCCTGGGCAAACAGCTTCCCCAGATCTCTATCCTCCGTTTCCCAGTTCAGCGTGAGGAAGTCGGAGTTGACGGGAGCTCCCCTGGTGCCCTCCCCGGTGATGACGTTCCAGTCGCCGTCGATCTGCTGCAGCAGAAATGGCATCTCGTTTATCTGGGGTTTGAGAAAGTCCGTCTTGCGGTCGACGAACTTGAGCAGCGCGACTTTATCGTCCTTGACCTTTACTGCGGTAAAGCCGTCCACGTAGGGCAACTGCGTTCCTTCCGTGTCGACCTTGTAGTAATAGGGGTTTCTCTCCATGACGATCTTTTCCCCGGGGACGAACTCCGCCAGCTTAAACGGGCCTGCACCGACTATCGCCTCCGGATTCTTCTCGGCGTCCTCGGTGTCCCAGGCGTCCTCGAAGTTATCGGGGTCGAAGTCCTCGAACTTGTGGCTCGGGTAGATCCCCGTGCTTACGAGCCTCAAAAATGGGCCGTAGGGGGCGGGGAGGTGAAACCTCACCGTACGCTCGTCGACCATCTCTACCTCGGGGAGCTGGCCGTCAACCGTGACGACCGATGTAAACCCGGTATCTATCCTGTCGTTGAAAGCGAGTTCCTCGTAGGTAAAGATGACGTCTTCCGCGGTCAACGGTTCGCCGTCGGCGAACTTAAGTCCCTTTCTCAGGTGGAAAGTATAGGTCAATCCGTCCTCTGAGACCTCCCAGGACCTGGCAAACCCGGGAACCACCCTCCCGTTTACGGGGTTCGTAGCTGTAAGTCCGGAACCCATTATGGTGCTGGTGAAGTCGGCTGACGAGTCCGACGTGGCCATCAAGTGGTTAAACGTACGGGGAAACCTCTCCAGGGTGTAGTTGATTTGTCCACCAGGTTCCCCGCTGGATAGGGGTTGCATCTCCCATAGACTATTTGCCTCGTTAATTGGTACGACCAGCGGCTCTTCCGGTGGGTGGCTCTCGCGGCCCAGGCCAAACGAGATGTTGACTAGCAGGACGAGAGTAATTACGGCGAGTACTCTGCCGGCGGACTTGATCATTTTGCACCCTCCTTTTCGGCACTTTTTCTCAACATTCTATCGGCCAGCGCTGAGACTACGGCGTCTTTGTACTCCCCGGGGGATACCTCCGTAGCGGCACAGGCCATCTGCAGCAGCTCCGTTTCGCTCTTATCGGAG
>JAGXLQ010000092.1 GCA_018334595.1 Candidatus Bipolaricaulota bacterium
GGGAAACGAAGCAGCCTACTTTGTCGCCGGAATAGACGAGGACGGCTACCGGGAAGTACTTTCCTTTCAGATAGGTGAAAACGAATCTTCAACTGACCTTTCCGGCATTAAAGACATAGTTACAGAAGCCTACCCCAAAGCCGACTACCAGCAGTGCGTGGCCCATAAGACGAGAAACACCGGATCCAATGTCAGGGAAAACCATAAAGACGATCTCCTGCGCGACCTAAAGCGAGTTTTATAACGCCCCGAAAAAGTCTCAAGCGAAGGAGTGCTTCTGATTTCAAAGAAGAGTGGAACGATCTGTACCCCAAGGTAGTAAAAAAGGGTGGGAAGAAGACCTGCCTGACCTTCATGGAGTGTCCTGACGAAATTAGATTCACCATCTACACCACAAACTGGCTGGAACGAGCAATTAAAGAAATGAGAAGGCGGACCAAGACCCAGGACAGCTTACTTTCTCCCAAGGCAGCGGAGAAGATCCTCTACCTCAGAACCAAAGAACGAAACGACAAATGGGGTAACAGACGAATGAAAGGCTTTAAGAAAGCCAAACCTAAACTACTGGAGAAGTTTGCGGGCCGTTATGGTCCGAAGACAGAAGAACAACACCAGAATCAGACAGAGTCCAAGGAGGATACCCCAACAGCTTCTCCTGGGTAGGGAAGCGGACACAATTTACGTTGCACTACCGTCTTTATCTTGGCCTCACCTATTGCCTTGGTCTTCTTGGGATGAGCTATGGTTAACAACATACCCCTTACGTGATAGTGCCTCATACAGCCAGTATCAGTTTCTAGCTGCCTCAAAGACTACCTTCGGGTCCTCGAACTTGCTCAAGTAGGTCAAAATCGAGTTCGCTTCACTCTTTAAAATTGCCTCGTCAAGTATCCCGTTTCCTGCCTTAACTAAGTCAACCCTAAGTGCGAACCAAGAGTGCGAGCCCCGTAATAAGGGCGCCAAAATAAGTCGAAAAAAGCAACCAGAACCATGGCGATCTATTTGCTCCTTCGCCGTATACTTTGCTATGACCGGGGATGGGTAGAGGAACCGGATCCCATGGTAGTTGATATTTAAGAACGAGCCCCTTTACGTTCAGGATATGAATAATTGGTACGTTTCTTGCGGCCATGGTAAAAATCGTCCCCCGCTTATCGACCGGAGGGAGTTGATTTACGTTATTTAAACCCGCCTCTAGCTGAAGTACTTTGGGCGACGTCCCCATATTTGCTACGGCCCCACCAATATTAATAAAAGCCCCGATACCACCATCGGAAGCTCTTTCGTATATTGTCATTCTAGTTTTTACGTTACGCTTCAAGTCGGGCTGAAATATCAACCTGGTCCCTGAATCCTCGATCTTTCTCTTTAACTGTCGCCTAACCTTTTTGTCCATCGAACTAGCTACATCCCCTCTACCGCCAAGCGAGCAACCCGCGATGTCGGATCTGATAATACCTTTTCGGGTCAAAACCCGGTGTACCTCGAGAGCAGTCAGATTTAATATATTTTCTCCCCACGCTGAAGACCCAAGCGAATAGATTATTACAGGTCTTGCACCAATTGCTTCCACGGCGGAAATGGTAGCAATGATAGCTCCAGGAAAAGATCCAGAAGCCCCGATTGCAACACTTTCCCGTTTGGCAACTCCGGCTTTTTTCATCAGGAGAACCATCAACCCGGCAAAATCAGGATTTGTAGTCGTCCTTTTGGCTTCCAAATCGCCAAGGGTGGTGGTTATTGCCGTATTCTCCCGACCGATAAGTCCGGTCATATTGGGATCGTAAACCGGGTCTATCTTTATATTTTCCCGCCTTCTATAAGCCCGGATTGCCTCCATGGCCTCTTTCATCCTTTCGGCCGCGTCCCGCATGACCGCCCTAGGAATATTGACGCTGTTATTTATCGGAAGCCAGAAGAGAGAGAGGAGTACGAAAAGGCTTAATATCGCAAAAATGTAGATATATCGCTTATTTATCTTCGGTTTCTGTCCCTTTACCCTACCTTCCTCCGATCGAAAAACTTTTAATAGATTTTTCATCCTAACTTAAAACCTAAATAAATAGCAAAGCTTTAACCAAAAGAAAAGTAATGGTAGTGACGATAAACATAGAGGCGACGGTCTCGAGAATTCCCTGCTTTACGAAAGCATTAGCAATAAGTCCTGGGATAATCCATCCTATTACCCGAAGCTCCATAGCTCCCGGCAGATGACCGGGTGTGATCCGGTACCAGGTCATCGTCAGGAAACCGCCGAATAAGAGCATCAATAAAAAACGGCGGCGACCATAAAGTATCAGGTAAGGCGAGATCAACCGATAGATGGAGAGAGCGAGAAAACTTACCAAAAGCGTCCCGACAATTCTGAGCGGTTGATCGAGATAGAGGGCAATATAGCCGGGGACGATAATCCCGCCGGCGTAGAGGCCGGTTAGTTCGACGTAAAACAGTGAGCATAACATGCCAACGAAAATGGACTCAAAGACCATATCTTTCTCCTTCCCTCTCCCAGTAATCTACAAGTTCCCGTCCTGCCCCTCCGAAATTGCCGAACCCGAAAACAATAACCTTTTGTTTCGCCTCCGCGGATATCTCGACCATTAGCTCTTTGGCCCCGGAGTACCGGACCGAACGCAGTGAGCGTTCTTCTCTCAGGGCCCTGGAGATCATCTTCGTCCCTCCTCCGATTACGTAAATACGGTCAAGCTCGCTGAGAGCTCCACTGGCGAGGGCGTCTTTCCATTGCAGGGTTCTACCACCCCTGTCCGACCGTAAATTTAGCAATCCGATCAGCGCTTTGTCTTCAACTGTAATCCTGGTTATGGCATGCTTAAAAGCACTTTCGGTAGACTCCGGCTCGTTCGCGGCAAACCCATTTATGGCGATTACCTCCTGAAGGAGAGTTTTCGGATAAACCTTCCAGGCCCGCATGGCACCAGGGTCGGGCATGGTTGCCTTCATACCTTTTGCTGATCGCGGACGGGATATTCCCGCTTCTTCAGCTAACTTAAGGGCCAGGTCGACGTTTTCTTTGAATTCCGAGTAGTCGAGGCGAGACAGAACCTTCTCCGCGAGACCGGTTTTTTCGGTATCGTCATTTCCCGCGAGTTCAACGCTATTTCTCGAGCCGGAGGAGTATTTCAGAAAAGTTTCATCACCGACAATAACCTTGGCGTTATCCGGTATAGTCTTATCGATGGATTTAGACACTGCCCCGAGCGTATCTCCCATTTCCGGGGCGTGATCCAGGGTAACTTTCGTAACCCCCAGGATATTTGGCTGTAAGATCTTCCTGGATTCGACATACCCGTACTCCGGCTTTATGCTCATCATTTCGACGACAAACACGTCAACGTTCAGTTCCCGGGCCCGCCGTAGCACCCTTCGTTGTTCCAGGATAGATGGAGCTCCGGGCCTATTTAATCCCTCCTCGTCCCCATCCGGTAGCAACAAACGAGGTTCGGATCCTGTCGTCTTGCCGAGGACTTTAACGCCATTTTCAGCCAGAGCGGCGTGAACCAGTCTAACCACGCTGCTTTTCCCTCTCGTACCGGTAACACAGATCCGAACTGGAATATTTTCGACCGTTCTCGCAATATACCGCTTCTCGCCATACAGGTAGGCCAACAAGGCCGTCAAACATATAGATGCGATTGTTAAACGCACGACGATCACCCCCCCGCCTCGCTCGCTTAACTACGGTTTATGGGTTAAGTTTAGCATTTTCGGGACGACATTAACACTGACAAGGTTTTATCGGTTTAAACAACCAATCAAGAGGAAGATCAATACATTTGCCCAAAAGGGATTAGTAGATTTTATCCCGACAAACAGGCTGAATTGTTGCGATTTAAATTCTTCCTCCTTACTATATTTTAACCCAGAACGGAGGTGTCATTTGTAGATTTAAAGTTTTTCACTTTTTAAAGTAATTGATTAAAACAGGAGGAAAAACTATGTTTCACAAAAATTCGGCGCGTATTGGTCTCTCAGTAATCTTAAGTATTACCCTTATTCTGGTTAGCGTTTCAGCTTTTGCCGCGGAAGAGGAGGCAATTAACGTCTCTCAGGTGGCTGTAAGCGATACCGGGATAGTCACTTCCGCACATCCACTAGCCTCCAAAGCCGGAGCTCAAATGCTTTCCCAGGGAGGCAACGCAGTAGACGCCGCAGTCGCAACTGCTTTTGCCCTTTCGGTGGTTGAACCTTATGCTTCCGGTTTGGGTGGCGAAGGTGTTGCCACAATTGGTCTCGCAGACGGGCAGGACGTCATAGTGGACTATAAATCCGTAGCACCCGGTCACGTAACTGAGGAGACAAAAATCGACGTAAACTACGGAGCTGAAGGGGCTGCTGTTCCCGGTGTGGTGGCGGGCCTTGCCCATAGCCTCGAAAAGTACGGTACTATGAGCCTGGAAGAGGTTCTCCAGCCTGCAATTGACCTAGCTCGAAACGGTTTTCCAATGGACGAAGTCTTTCACGACACGCTCTCCGCCCATGGCTTTTACGAAAAAATGGTCGAGGAGCCGGAAAAATTCAATTTAAACACTATCGCAAAACGATTCCTTGAGGAGGGGCTGCTTCCAGAGGTCGGGACGACCATCCGGAACCCCGAACTGGCTAACGCCCTCGAGTTGATAGCTGAAAAAGGAGCTTCGTCCTTTTACGAAGGGCAAATAGCGGAATCGATGGAAAAGGCGACGGACGGTTGGATAAGCAGAGAGGACTTAAAAAAATATAGACCGATAGAGAGGGAGCCAGTCTCGAGCGATTACAGGGATTACATGGTCCTCAGCCCTCCGCCACCAGTTGGAGGGGCAATTGTTGTGGAGGAACTCAATATCCTGGAAAACTTCAACCTGTCTCAGCTCGGAAGATACGATCACCCGCTGGCAGTCCACCTCATATCACAGGCTACGATGCTCGGATCGAGAGACGGAGCTACGTTCAGAGCGGACCCCGATTTTGCCGATATACCTATAGAGGGATTGGCCTCGGACGAGTACGCAACCGAGAGGGCAAAACTAATCAACATGGGGAAGGCAATGGAAGAAAGAAGATTTGATGTGCCTCAGGGCAATCCTGGTGCCTATCAAACCGAAGAGGAAGGTGTAGAAGAAGCGTCCTCTCCTTCTACCTCGCAGATAAGTGTTGTGGACGGTGAAGGGAACGCGGTGAGCATGACCAATACCAACAGTTACTTCTGGGGATCACAGTTATTCGTCGAGGAATATGGCTTCGTCCTTAACAACGAAATTCATAACTTCACGCCCGCCAAATACAAAACTTTAAACACGATAGCACCCTATAAACGACCTCGTACGGTTATAGCTCCTTCCATAGTAAGGAGGAAAGACGGCTCAGTTTACCTCGTCGTCGGAACTCCGGGAGCTGGTAGGATCACAACTACGATAGTTGAAACTATAGTTAACATGGTAGACTTCAAGATGCCTCTAACCAAAGCAATCAAGTCGCCGAAATTTACCAGCCGTCTCTGGTACGGCGAGTTAAGAATGGAAGAGGGTTTCCCGGAAGAAACCATCGAGGAGCTAAAAAACATGGGTCATGAGATAAAACTCTATTCTCCTTTGGATCTATACTTTGGCGGAGTAAACGCGGTCCATCTAACGGAAAACAACATGTTAATAGGAGTCGGCTCTTATCGAAGAGATGGAGCTGCCGCGACAG
>JAGXLQ010000093.1 GCA_018334595.1 Candidatus Bipolaricaulota bacterium
GAGGAAAGGAAAAATTCTGGTTCCGATCCCTCGGTTTCTTCGACCTTTTCGGCTTCCTCCGTCTCCTCAACCTCTTCGACCTCTTCCTCTTCTTCTGGGGCTTCCTCTTCGGCTGCGCGGTCTGCTCCCTCGCGGCCTTCGATGACTGCATCGGCCAGACGCGACGTCAGCAGCCTGGTCGCTTTGATGGCGTCGTCATTTCCTGGAATTGGGAAATCTATTAAGTCGGGATCACAGTTGGTATCGGTAATTGCAATTACCGGAATGCCCAGTATGCGTGCCTCGTGGACGGCGATCTTTTCCGTATCCGGATCGATTACGTACATGATATCCGGCGGCTTTTTCATGTCCCGGATCCCGTCGTAATTTCTCTTCTTCTTCTTCATCTCACGTCGTAGCTTGACCACTTCTTTGTTGGGAAGCTGGTCGAAAGTGCCATCCTCCGACATCTGCTCGAGCTTGATCATACGATTGACGCTATCGCGAATCGTATCGAAGTTGGTCAGAGCTCCTCCCAACCAGCGATGATTTACGTAGTGGGCCCCACAACGCTTTCCCTGTTTCTCAATTATGTTCTGTACCTGGCGTTTCGTACCAACAAAAAGGATTTCAGCACCGTCCCGAACCTTGTCCAGAATGAAGTCGTAGGTCTCTTCAAATAGTGCCTGAGTCGTTTCCAGGTCGATTATGTGGATACCTTTTCGCTCCATGAAGATGTACTTCTTCATCTTCGGGTTCCAACGCTGAGTCCTATGCCCAAAATGTACACCTGTTTCTAAAAGTTCCTTCATCGTTAAGAGTTCCACATCTTCTCCTCCTCTCACTCTGGTTAGTGTAAGATCTCTTGTATTGTAATACCCCAAAACGTTCAAGGGCGACAAGATTATACCAGAATAGTCGCGCCCCATTCAACCCACGGAGTTACAATTCCCTACTGCAGTTGAACTGAAGACGAAAACCTCCCCCGGGAATGGCGGAATTTAGCTCCAGTCAGTAAAAAAGAAAAGGCCCACCTGGTAACCAGGTGGGCTTGATTTCAAGTAATATTCGATGTCGATCGTTACGTCCTTTTTAGTTAACTGATTAGTTAACTAAGGACTGAATCTTTTCTTTATTAAACCCGATAACGATATTGCCATCTATGTCGATGACGGGTGTACCTCGTTGTCCGGACTTTTCTATCATCTCAACTGCCTTCTCACGGTTTTGAGAGACGTCATAATCCGTATAAGAAACGTCGTTCTCGTCGAAGTAATCCTTAGCAGCACTGCAGTAAGGACAACTAGGTGTTGTATAGATCGTAACATCGTGGTCACTCATACGTGGTCACCTCCTGGTAATATTTAACAGCACCTGTGGTTTAATACCTATGCTCTCCAGCAATTCGTTGTTTAAATCATAACAGTGCTTAATACCGTCTTTGCTCTTCTTCAGTACGCCGGCCTGGGTTAATTTAGAGAGATGATAAGAAATGTCAGGCTGACTAAGCTGAAGTTCCTTGGAAATCTCCTTGGCACAGATGTTCTCGTGCTTGCAGACCAAAGAAAATATACTAAGCCTCTGCGTACTCGCTAGCGCTTTAAATATAATCTCAACTTCATCTAGACTAACTTGTTCTTTATTATTCATTGTCGTAAACCTCGTTTATTATAAAATAATTTGGCAACCCTGTCAATATTTAAAATTTTAAATAGTTTTATTGGGTCAGCCTCATCCTCAAATCCACCACACGGGGGCCTGAGGAGTCCACGATAATTGGGTTCAGGTCGAGTTCGGACACCTCTGGAACCTCGCAAGCCAGCTGTCCGACCTTCTGGACTATATCCACCAGGGCATCCACGTCAACCCCCGGACCACCGCGCACCCCTTCAAGTATGGGGTAAGCGTTAATCGATTTGATCATCTTCTCGGCCTCGGGTCTGGACACCGGTGCAACCCGGAAGGCAACGTCCTTGAGTACCTCTACGTATATCCCGCCGAGCCCGAACATTATCAACGGACCAAATTGGGGGTCGCGGTTTACGCCGACGATCACCTCTTCTCCCTTCACCATTTCCTGAATTCTCACGCCTTCCAACCTCAGGTTTGAACTTCCGGAGTTCTCTCGAACGGTTTCAAGCAACTCTTCATATTCAACGGTAACCTCTTCGGGGTCAACCCCGACCTTAACTCCACCGAGGTCGGATTTGTGCGTTATATCGGGCGATTCAACCTTTAGTACAAGCTGCGCGGAAAGCTCACCGGCTATCGCTGCTGCTTCGTCGGCCGATCGAGCAACCCACGATTCTACCACGGGAATCCCCAACCTGGAGAGTAGGCCCAGTCCCTCTAGCCCTATCATGCCATCGGCCCTTTCGGCCAACGCCCGGACCTCGGCCTCCAGGTCTACCTCCTCCGGCAGAACTTGATCCGGCGATGTAACCTTTTTCTTGCTTACGTCCCCGTAGTCGACCAGTGCAGAAAGTGCCCTAACGGCCCTATCCGGATCGAAGTAATTGGGAACGCCGGCTTCCTTCAAGCTCTCCGCTGCTGCATCGGGCAGTTTCCCGCCCATAAGCGTACCCACTATCGGCTTGTCGGTCTTCTCCCTGGCCTCCGCCAGTATCTCGGCGAGCTGAGGGTAGGAGAAGATCGCCGCGGGTGCCGACATCGCCAGCACCGATCCCACGTTGTCGTCTTCGATCACGTAGTCGAGAGCCTTCCTATAGTCCTCCTCGTTCGCCTTACCGGTTAAATCAATCGGGTTTTTTCGCGACGCCAGCGCAGACAGGACTTTACCTAGCCCCTCAAGGGTCTCCTCCTCCAGCTCCGCCAGTTCCAACCCATATTTTTCCAGGGCATCGGCCGCCATCACTCCGGGGCCGCCGGCGTTAGTCAGAATACCGACCTTCCGTGATTCGGGAGGAGACTGCTGTGCCAGAATTGACCCGAAATCAAACAGTTCCTCTATGGTATCAACTCTGATGACCCCGCTCTGTTCGAACGCGGCTTGGTATGCACTATCGCTCCCCGCGAGGGTCCCCGTATGCGAGGCCGCCGCACTGGCACCGACCTCGGTCTTCCCGGATTTCACAACGACTATGGGGGTGGTCTGAGTGACCTCCCGGGCTGCCTGGATGAACTCCGAACCCCGATCTATTCCCTCCAGGTACCCCAAAATTACGCTCGTATTCTCGTCCACGTCCCACTCTCTGATCAGGTCGACCTCGTCCAGTACCGCCTTGTTTCCCAGGGAGACGAAGTGGTTAAACCCCAATCCGGCCTCGTTTGCCCAGTCCAAAACGGCGGTACAAAACGCCCCGCTTTGACTCATGAACGAGATGTTCCCGGGTAGGGCCATCTCCTGGGCAAACGTCGCGTTCAAACACGACCCAGTCGAGATCACCCCAATCGCGTTGGGCCCAATCATATTAATCCCTCTCTGCTTAGCAAATTGGGCGATTTCCCGTTCGAGTTCGACACCCTTCTCCCCGACTTCCTTGAACCCGCCGCTGACTACGATCACGTTCCCTATTCCAACCTGATCGCATTCCCGTAATACGCCGGGTACTATACCGGCGGGAACGGCGATAACGGCCAGGTCGATCTCTTCGGGAATCTCAGTTACGGAATCGTAACACTTTAGCCCCTCAAGCTGATCCGCTTTGGGGTTCACAGGAAAAACATCGCCGGGAAAGGTGTCAATCAAGTTAGTGAACACCTCTCTACCGACCTGCCCCTCCTTCCTGCTCGCCCCGATCACGGCAACAGTCGAAGGATGAAATAGTTTCGATAGACTCACTTTACCCCTCCTGCACGCACTTATCCTTCTTGTTGGCTACCACAGAGCATTGGTTATATTGTGCTACATATAAGGACATCGCTCAAGATGTTAAATGTGCAAAGAATTAAATATCAAAAATAGGTTAACGCCGCCGCAAGCATCCGTTATTATTACGTTAAACCAAGATACACCACTTATGTTGAAATCCCTTTGGGGTTTAAGTAAGCTGAATTACCACTAGGAGATGAATTAATGTTAGACATATTAGCTGAACTTCCTAAGATTCAGGAGGAGTACAAAGAACTGGAAAAGAAGATGGGCGATCCGGAGGTCATAGAAAGCAACCGATACCAAACTATCTCCCAGCAGTACGCGAAGGTAAAGGAAATTTTGACCAGGGCTGAAGAGCTCAAGGAAGTAAAACTGCGCATTGAAGAAAACGAGGAGATGCTCGAGGCCGAAGACGACGAGGAGATGATAGAACTTATCGAGGAGGAGTTGTCCGAGAACCGAAACAGACGGCAAGAGCTGCAGGAAGAGGTCAAGGACCTCCTCATACCCGAGTCGGAAGAGGACAAAAAGAACGCAATACTCGAGATCAGAGCCGGGGCAGGTGGCGACGAGTCGGCCCTCTTCGCTGCCGACCTACTCCGGCTGTACAGCAGGTACGCGGACAAACAGGACTTCCAGGTGGAAACGTTGGAAAACAGGCCAACCTCAATCGGCGGGTTCACCCTTGTGTCAATCGCCATAGAGGGAAAGGGCGCTTACGGAAAGTACAAGTACGAGAGCGGGGTCCACAGGGTACAGCGCGTCCCGGAAACTGAATCGTCGGGGCGAATACATACCTCAACTGCCACGGTCGCCGTCCTTCCCGAGGCGGAGGAAGTTGACGTGGAGATCGACAGAAACGAGGTCCGGGTGGATACGTTTAGGTCTTCCGGACCTGGGGGTCAGCACGCAAACGTGACGGACTCGGCGGTCAGGCTAACCCACGAACCGACTGACATCGTCGTTACCTGCCAGGACGAAAGTTCCCAGCACAAGAACAGGAAGAAGGCCTGGAGGGTGTTGAGGTCGAGGTACAAGGAGAAGATCGAAGAAGCCCAAGCGGAAAAGCGCGACAGCAAACGGAGAGGCCAGATCGGTCAGGGCCAGAGAAGCGAGAAGATCAGGACCTACAACTTCCCCCAGAACAGGGTAACTGACCACAGGATAAACTACACGACCCACAACCTGGAGGGGATACTGGAGGGCGAACTGGACGAACTCTTCGAAGAACTGATCGCGGCAGAGGAGGAGAAGAGGCTGGAGAACTTTGAGATCGAGGACCTTCTTGATACCTAGCTGGAGAAACGATTAGCCCCTATATAATTCTTGAAATCGTAATCCCAAACTAATAGAATCATCTAGCACGGGTCTATAGCTCAGGTGGTCAGAGCGCACGCCTGATAAGCGTGAGGTCCCTGGTTCGACTCCAGGTAGGCCCACCACCAACCACTCTCCTTACTCTCCATATTCCTCGGAGGATTGTTCCTCGTCGAAATATTCCAGTAAATCGGCCAGGGTAAAGGACTGCAGCACGATCAAGAACTTTTTGTAAATTACCTTCCAGAGCTGCAAGGTGGGACAGTTGTCGCGCAGCGGACAGGGGTCATTTCCGTCCGGAAGCAGACAGTCGACCGGAGCGAGGGAGCCGTCCTCCAACACTGAAATCACGGACTCGATGGATATCTCTTCGGGCTGCTTTGACAGCTCGTACCCGCCACCCCGACCCCGCTTTACCTCAACCAGGCCGGCGTCCTTCAACTCCCGCATGATCTTTTCCAAAAAAGGCTGCGGCAGGTCGTACTTGTTGGCAATTCTTTTGGTAGACAGGAAGCTGGAATCAAAC
>JAGXLQ010000094.1 GCA_018334595.1 Candidatus Bipolaricaulota bacterium
AGGGATCGTAACTTATGCCATTCTATTTACAGAAAAAATAGATAGAACGACCATCACCCTCGCGGGCGCTCTGGGAATGGTACTGGGGGGGACTTTTTTTGGCTTTTACGGCCAGTCTGAATCCTTTTTTGCAATCGACTTTGACACCATAAGCCTCGTTCTCGGCATGATGATAGTGGTTGGAACCGTCGCACGAACGGGCGTGACCGAATACCTCGCTATATCCATCGTCAAGAAAGGCAGAGGGCGGGTCTGGGCGGAATGAGCACCCTCCATCGGATCGTCGGCGAACGTTATCTCCGTGTCCCCAAGCGAGGATACGGGTTCGCCGATAAGGTTTCTCAGGCCATTAAAGGTGGGGATACCGCTCGTTGCAGTCAACCTGTCAATTGCCAGCCTGTTTTTGTCTTTCCGCATGAAGGTTGGGTGCACCGAGACAAAACTTTTTCAAGGGGATTGCTAATACAATGGACGCCGGACTAATTGTTTCAGCCGTAATCTTTGTCGGGACCTACGTGGCGATACTCTCCAACAAGATGGCGAGGTCGCTCGCCTCCCTCGCTGGTGGCGTGCTCATGGTCTTGGCAGGGCTCTACTTCGGCTTTTACACCGAAGTTGCGGTAGTCGTAGACGCCATAGACTGGAATACCATCGGCCTTCTGTTAGGCATGATGATGCTCGTGGGGGTACTCAAGGACTCGGGCATATTCGAGACGATGGCCATATGGGTGGCCAAAATCGCGGGAAGCAACTACTTTAGGATGATCCTGCTCTTCGGCTTTCTGGGCGCAGTCCTGTCGACTACGATCGACAACGTCACGACCATACTCCTCGTCGCCCCCATCTCCATGTCGATCTGTTCGGTCCTTGGCGTGGACCCCAAGCCGATCCTCCTGGCCCAGGCCCTCTTTTCTAACATCGGAGGCGTAGCGACCCTGATCGGTGACCCGCCAAACATCATGATCTCGGGAGCAGCCGGGTTCTCCTACCTGGACTTCATTTACAACCTGACCCCAACCGTGATCATATCCCTTATAGTAACGGTTATCGTCTTCAAGATAATCTTTTCTCAGAAGACGGAGGAGGAAAACGACAAGGTCAACCAGGAGGCACTAGAACGGATAAAGAGTAGACGGGCGTCCGAGGAGATCGAAAGCATTTCCCTGCTGAGAAAGAGCCTCTTCTCACTCGGCCTGGTGATCGTCCTCTTCGTCCTTCACAACATTATCTCGATCACTCCCGCGACCGTCGCCCTGACCGGAGCGGCCCTCCTGCTGGTCCTGACCAGGCCGGACATGGACGAGATATTGGACCGGGTGGAATGGACGACGATACTCTTCTTTGCCGGCCTGTTCGTGGTCGTTCACGGCGTCGTCAGCACCGGCCTCCTCGAGATCATCGCCGAGGGGGTTCTGCACCTCACGCAGGGGCACCTGTTAATATCCACGATAGCTATCCTCTTTTTGACGACGATCGGGTCCGGCATCGTCGACAACATACCCTTCACCGCGGCGATGATCCCGGTTGTGGCCACGCTGTCCTCTCAACTGGGAAGCGATTCCGGGATACTCTGGTGGGCCCTCGCGCTTGGCGCCGGGTTCGGCGGAAACTCCACCTACATCGGTTCGTCGGCGAACCTGATAGTTGTAAAGATCAGCGAGAGTCACGAGGAGCCGATCACGCTCAAGTACTGGTTCAAGTACGCGACAGTCATTGCCTTGATTACTACCCTGGTGGCCGGGGCGTTGCTCGGGATTCAGGTCGCAACCCCGGTACACATACCGCTTCTTCCCGCCTAACTAGGCGAACTTCCTGCCAATCAAGAAGGAGGGGACGAAGACACCACCCATCCACAACACGATCATCGGACCCGGCGGCGTGTCAAAGACGAGGGAACTGGATATCCCGATAAACGTCGTTACCACGCCAATTATCGCGGAGACGGCGGCGGTCGTACTCAGTTTCTTACAGAACAGGTTAGCTATGGTGGGGGGAATCGTCAACATGGCGATGACCAGTATCACCCCGACCACCTTTATCAGGATGACTACAGTCAGGGCGATGAGGGAAAATAGTAGCAAGTTAAGCCTGCCCACGTTCAGCCCCGACACCCTGGCAAACTCCTCGTCAAAGGTAAGTATTTTCAGGTCTCGAAAGAAGATAATTACGATGGCGATAATTCCTACCGTTAGTCCGGCGAGAACGTACAGGTGCAGTGGCTCTATGAGAAGGATATTGCCAAACAGGATGCTCGCGGGATCCTGTACGGTTATCCTCGTCTTGTCGACGAAGTTCATGAACAGCATCCCTGCCGCCATCCCCATTACCCAGAGGAGGCCGACCGTGGAATCCTGCCTGACCCTGTTTTGCACGAAGTCGGAGCTGAAGACCGCCCCCGAAGCCAGGGCGAAGACTATCGCCCCGAGCATTGGGTCCATCCACCCCCAGTCCAGCTTGTCCTGAAGGAGATAGGCCAGGCCTATGCCCCCAAAGGTAATGTGAGCGATGCCGCCGCTCATAACGACGACGCGATTTATCACCACGTAGGTACCAAGAACCCCACCAACTACGCTCGCCAGCAACCCCGCAATCAGCATCCTCTGCACGAACGGAAACGAAAACAGGCCGGCCAGTTCTCCAATCATAGTTTATCTCTTCTCCTCTACATCTTCATGGCCACTTAACACCCTGTGTGGAACCTCTTCTCCGGCGCGCGTAATCAACTCGACGGGGCACTGGTATGCCTCCTCGAGCATGTCCGCGTCCAGGTAGGGCTCGTTGTGGGTGAACATCTTCTGGCTGAGACAGGCGATCTTTGTCACGTAGGCCGATATCACGCCAATGTCGTGGGTAACGACGACGATGGCGATATCCTCGTTGAGGTCGTTCAACAGGGAATAAATCCCCTTCTCCAGTTTCTGGTCTACGCTCGCCGTAGGCTCGTCCAGCAGGAGTATATCAGGGTCGGAAACGAGCGCCCGGGCGATGAACACCCTCTGCTTCTGCCCGCCCGAGAGCTCGCTTATTGGTTCGTCGCTGTAACCGACCATCTCCACGTCTTCCAGCGCCAAAATCGTCCTCCTCTCGTCCTGCGGCCCATACCCTTGAAACAGGCTCTTTCCCGCCCGCCGGCCCATCCGCACGACCTCCTTAACCGTTATCGGATAATCCTCGTCAAAGGTGGCGTACTGGGGGACGTAACCAATTTTCTCCCTCGTCTCCCCGGGCCGCTTACCAAATACCTTCACCTCTCCCGCCATCGGCTCTATTAACCCCAGTACCGACTTCAACAGCGTCGTCTTCCCACCACCGTTCGGACCAATTATTCCCACGAAGTCAGTCCTCTCTACGGTGAAGTCGACGTTTTTGATTACCGGGTTATCGTTGTACCCCGCCGTCAAACCACTTATTTCGATCGGAGCTAGGCCACTCATGTACCAAACCTCCCTACTTTCTTTCCCTCATTTTCCGGGTATATTATCGGCCCCTTCACGGTTCCGGATACCCGGAGACGATCTTCTCGGCCAGGACGACCAGCTCGCTCAATATATCCCTGGACAACGGATTTACCACGGCAACCTCTCCGCGAAACGTCTTTGCTACCATCCTCGCCATCGAGGGGTCAAACTGAGACGACGCGATCAAGATCTTTATCCCGTGGTTTTGGGCAAAATTCGCAATATCCCGAATCTTACCCGGGCCGGGCTCCTTGCCTCCCTCCTCGACGGCGACCTGAATGAGGTTAAACCCGTCGCCGAAATACCCCCAAGCCGGATGATAGACGATGAAGTGTTCCCCTTCGTGGTCTCCGATTAGCCCCTCAATCTCCCCCTCAACCTGGTTTATCTTCTCCTTAAGGTCGTTCAGGTTGTCCTCGAAGTAACCTCCCGCACCGGGATCCATGCATGCAAGGGCGGAATAGATGTTTTCCGCCATTATCTCCAAGTTGTCCGGAGACAACCATACATGAGGGTCGACCGACTTCTCCCCGGAGGACTCCGCCCTCCCAGAGTGTTCGTGACCGTAGTGTTCACTCAAGGTCTTGAGGTCGATCCCCTCCGAGGTATTTACTACCTTCATATTCGGATTCTCTTTCTTGAAGACCGAGGCGTTGTTGAGTTCAAACGACAGAGGAGTCCCCACCTTGAAGTAGACCTGAGATTCCCTTACCTTCATCATCTCGCCCGGGGTAAGCGAAGAGGAATGAGGACTTCCGTCCTCTGGCACCATCGTTGTAACCTCCACCTTCTCCCCACCTATCGAGCTTACGAGGTACTCCTGGGGTGGAACCGTCACTATCGCGCTAATCACTTCTCCGGCAATTACGCCCAGAGGTACCGTCAAGACCGCCACGGTTATCGCCAACGCGCTGAACAGGTACTTATTCATATCCTCCCTCCTGTAAAAAAACGTCTAATCTTCTTTCTTGCCGCTGCGGACCCCCGGGAACCCGTCCTGGTTCATCAGGTAGCCCACTAGTTCCTCCACCTGCTTTTCGTATGGCTTTTTTCGAGAGTTGTACTTGTACTCGATTTCCTTCAGGTAATATTCCCAGTTCTCCCGTCGGACGCCCTGATAAAGCTGCATATGGGACTTCGTAAAGTTCCAGAGGCCCTCGAGGTGAATCCCCCGGTCCTCCTGGAGGTATTCGCCCTTTCCGTGGAACAGGCAGCCAAACCCGATCAAGGCATCTAAGTCGTAGTCCACTTCCGGCCCAATTACCGAACTCCCCCCGCCGGGATAGAGCCCGGCAGCGTCGTTCAGCAACCTCAGCCTGAGGCCGCCCTCTCCCCTATATATTCCGTAGATGGGGTGATTTTTTCCTTCAAGGCCGTCGACGTACTCACCGATGACCTCCTTCAACTCGTCATCGGGGGTGACGTCGCGGTTGAGCCCTTGCTCGCGTTCCTTATAAAGCCTCCCCCGTTCCTCGTAGAGAGCTCGCCTTATCGCCCTGTAGATCCTGAGCACAGTCTGATGGTTGCTAGTATTGAGAAGCTTCTTCGCCTTGGACGACGGGTGGTCGAGGACAAACGACCATATGACCTCATACCAGAACCTCAAACTCAATTTCGTGCTCTCCAGATAGGTATTGTGTGTCAGGGAACTCCTCTTCCAGCAGTCCCTGCACCTGAGCTTCGTATTCTCCTCGTCCACGAAGTAGACGTTGTTGGAGTTACAGAAGTCACACCGCTTCTGCGGGTACTTCTTCTCGAAGAAGAGGTCCCTGATAAACTGGTCACCATACCTGGCAGAATAAACGGGCGTAAATTTCATACGTCCATTATAGGTTTCGTCTTTTATGTTTACAAGGGGTAGGATAGTTAGGCCCCTGACGACAGGGACTAGCTTAACTGATACGTTGTGCCGGGTCCACCATTAGGTTCCCACAACGGCGGGGCCAAACACCCCGTCATACATATCACTAACAGCCGCTCTTCAGCCGAACGGCTAGGGACGACAGCGTTGGAGTCGGTAAGCAAATGACGTCGGAGCGTTTTGAGATATGTTTAACCAACGGAGGGGTTGCAACGGGTCGTTGGTAACGGGTTAGACCGTGTCGGCTGTGGGTTTTTACCCCCAACTACGCGTGTTGGGTGACGTAAATCAGAAGCCCCTGGACGATGCCCCGGGCGATTCTGTCCTGGTAGG
>JAGXLQ010000095.1 GCA_018334595.1 Candidatus Bipolaricaulota bacterium
ACTTGTATCGTAGTCAAAACGGTTGGCGTTGTCGGTCCCTGTAACGGCGAAACCCTCGCTTCCCAGCTTGTCCGCGGTCATCCGGGCAAGGTAGTTGCTCCCTTCTCCGTTTAAGATGTATGGGTTAACGTCGGAGTTTCCGAACAGGCCGAGGCCGTTAATTTCGGAGGCAATGACCCGTCTAGTTTCCACGATTTCCGGTAGGAGGACGGATTTGTTGTCAATTCTGGCAGGTACTCCGGGCAGAGTCTTCATGTTAAAGTCTTCCATTTCCAGGTCCTTTACCGTTTTTGCAAGGTCGTACATGTCCATGAGGGACAGGTTTGTCTTGGTGTATTTTCTACCGGTATCGATTAACCCCTTTATTTGTGACCAGCCCTTCAACTGGATTCCGCTTTGTAACAGTGCCTGCAGGAATTTCTGCTGCCTACTTATCCGCTGTAGATCGCTCTGGTTACCCCTGTAGCGCATGTAGCCAAGCGCCTCTTCGCCGGTCAAGACTTGAGTGCCCGGCTCGATATCTATATTGAGGCCGGCGGCCTCGTCCGTGTATTGCAACCTCTCCTCAACCGTGATCTCCACCCCGTCGATAAGGTCGACGATCTCTTTGAAACCCTGGTAATCTATCACAAGGTGGAAGTTGATGGGGACACCGAGGAAGTCGGAGACCATATCTACTGCGAGGTCTGCGCCATCTATTGCATAGGCCGCGTTGACCCTGCGAAATTTCCCCTCGGGATATTTGACATACAGGTCTCTAGGGATGGATATTAGCGAGGCCTCGTTTGCCTCGGGGTCTATGCTGACGAGCATCATTGTGTCGCTTCGCCTGGCAGTAGCCCCTTCGATGTAATCGAGGCCAAGAACCAATAAATTAACCCGTTCCCCCCGCTCAACTAAGTCGTTGACGTTGCGCTGGTTAATTAAATAGATACCTACTCCCGAACCCACTATTAAAATAACCAGGACGGTGGCTACCGCAATTTTCCATTTCATATTAGTCACCGTTAATTTAACGTATTATTATCCTTAAGTCAAGAAAGTAACTTAAGAAAGTAGAGAAGGGGATTGGTGAACTGATTGGAGTGGCCAATCTCCGTCAACATATAACATAAAACGGTTATAACGTTCAAATCAGGACTGCTGGCTGAAGGATGTTTACCCACCAATGACCGATCAATCGAGACAAACGTCGGATTGCTTTTCCACCTGAAAGTTAAACCCCAGACACCGGACCGGGTCGCGGCCACCTGGTTGCAGGGAATGGAGATCGCTTGCGCTGGGTTGTCAGTGTTGAATCAATGCGAACGCGTTAGCTATAATTACCTCGATATGGAAGATAACTACGTACGTCTGGCAAAGCTGGCAGTTAGGAGGGCCGTTACGGGAGGAGAGGTGGACGAAGGGGAACTGGAAGAGCTCAGAGGGGCCCTTCCTGAATCGCCCAGGGGGGTGTTTGTTACCCTCAAGAAGGATGGTATGCTACGTGGGTGTATCGGAACATATCATCCTTCGACGGATTCATTAGCTGGCGAAATCCTCAGAAATGGATCGTCCGCTGCCCTCGACGACCCCCGTTTTCCCTCCGTGTCTCCTGACGAATTGGAAGACATCTCGATTTCAGTTGACGTCTTAAGCGAGCCGGAGGAGTGTGCCAGGGACGAGTTGAATCCGAACAAGTATGGAATCTTACTTGAAAAGGGAATGAGATCGGGTCTGCTCCTTCCCGATCTGGACGGGGTAGAGTCTGTGGACGAACAAATAGATATAACGAAAAGAAAGGCAGGTATCCCCCCGGGTGACGAGAACTACACGGTAAAACGCTTCACCGTCGAACGTCACCACGGAGAGAAGCCGGTGGGGAAATAACGCCAGGGTTCCTGCAGATCATCCGACCAACTATGAACTTACCATTCTGGAACCACCTACAACATGAGTAAAAGAGTAGCTTTTTATACCCTGGGATGTCGGGCAAATCAATACGATACCGAAATGATGAAGGAAGGGATACGGGGGAGTGTAAGGTTTGAGATAGTTGACTTCTCTTCCGAACCCGACGTTTATGTAATCAATACGTGTAGCGTAACCAATGGCGCCGACAGAAAGTCGAGACAATATATCCGACGCGCTACCCGGTCTGGAGGTATCGTACTGGTTACAGGGTGCTACGTTACCCTGGACGAAGAAGAAGTCAAGAAAATCGATGGTGTAGACATAATATTTTCCAACGGTTACAAGAGGAACTTTAAGTACGTCTTGGAGAAGGCCCTGGATGGTTACAAGGGGACCCTCCAGGATAGGGATCTCCTCGATTGGAACATTGACGCCGAGCGGGTATCTGTTGACTCAGCGCACTCTCGTGCGTTCCTAAAGGTCCAAGACGGTTGCAGTCAGCGTTGCACCTATTGTAAGGTGAGGTTGCTTAGGGGGCCTACTAGAAGCAAGTCTCCCGATAGGGTAGTTGACGAGGCAAGGAGAATGGCGGATAACGGTTTTAAGGAGCTGGTTTTAATCGGGATCAACCTTGCCGAATATTGCGGGGATAAGCAGGCTCTCGCGAATTTGATCTCTAGGCTTGATAAACTGGACGAGGTTAAGAGGATTCGGTTGAGCTCTATTAACCCGCAGGGGATCAGTCGTGGCTTGGTAGACGCCCTTGCGGCTTCCGACAAGACTTGTCCTCATCTCCATATACCTCTACAATCGGGTTCGGATAGAATTCTGGAAAGAATGGCAAGAGGCTATACCGTCGATTACTATATGCGAAAGGTTGCTCTTCTCAAGAATAATCTTGATCGAGTTACATTTGGTACCGACGTTTTAGTTGGCTTTCCCGGAGAAACAGGAGAAGACGTGAGGATGACGGAGAGGGTATTGGAGGAGGTTAGGTACATTAACACTCACGTTTTTCGCTATTCACCGAGAGCTCACACGCCCGCGGTAAAGTTAGAGGGAAGGGTAAATTCGGCGGTCAAGAAGGAAAGGTCGGCCAGTTTGAGGAAACTGGCTTCATCTATTAGTTTAAGGAAAAGGAAGGAGTTTGTCGGGGAGAAGATGGAAATGATCCTTGAGGAGCAGAGCGATAGGTTGCACGGTTGGCGTGGCTACTCGAAGAATTACATGGACCTTCATCTGGAAGAGAACGGAAAGCGGGGGGATTTCTCTCCTGGGAGCCTGTTAGAGGTAAGCCTCAAGGAAGTGAGGGAAGACTACTGTCTCGTTGAACTTTAACTTTTGATTGACTGCCGGAAAGAGTAATTATGGTCTGGCGGAATTATTGACTTCCGCCGCCGAGGAGTGATAGCTAATTAGTAGTAACGGAGTAGAACGTACCATAACGAGGGAGATCACGTTAAGGGATCATGAACAGGCCGTTGTCTTGTTGGGCCAGTATAACAAAAACCTGAACTATATCCAGGAAAATTTTGATGCGAAGATAATTGTCAGGGACGGGACTGTCAAGATAGAGGGGATTAAAAAAGAGGTGGAGGCGGTACGGTCTTTGTTTGATGAACTCCTCAACATGATTGAGGCCGGTCAAACGCCCAATCTTGACGAAGTGAAGAGCTTGACAGAGATGGTTAGGTCCGGTGAGAATAATCGACTTGACGGCGTATTGTCCGACGTAATCCAGACTACGTACTGGGGCAAGCAGATAAAGCCCAAGTCTCTGAATCAGAAGAGGTACGTAGAATCGATCAGGAATAAGGACATAGTTTTCTGTATCGGTCCGGCCGGGACTGGAAAGACGTACCTGGCTGTGGCCATGGGTGTTGAGTACTTGAAAAAAGGTAAAGTAAAGAGGATTATTCTGACCCGACCGGCCGTGGAAGCGGGTGAGGAACTCGGGTTCCTTCCTGGCGATATGCAGGCAAAGGTGAACCCTTACTTGCGTCCGCTTTACGACGCGATCTACGACATGATGCCGGGCGAAGAATTTGAGAGGCTGAAGGATGAGGGGCGCATCGAAATTGCCCCCCTCGCGTTTATGAGGGGCCGCACGTTAAACAGTTCTTTCGTTATTCTGGACGAAGCCCAGAACACGACGTCGACGCAACTGAAGATGTTCCTAACGAGATTGGGTTTTGACTCCAAGGCAATAATTACGGGAGATATCACTCAGATCGACCTGAAACGTGATGACTCGGGGTTGAGTCATGACAGGAAGTTTCTGGAGAAGATCCCTGGAATCGATTTCATCTACCTGGAAAAGGCGGACGTCGTTCGACACGATTTGGTAAAAAAGATTATCGAGGCTTATGAGAAGAAAAAGTCCGAACAATAACGGAACGGACGGAAGTCTAAGTGAAAGGCTGATAAACCTCTTCGCGGGAAGGCAGTCGAGGAGGTTTCTGGGGTTAACTGGTTACATTTTACTCGTTGGCTTCCTATTTACATTTAACCTTCGGTCTACCGAACCGTTTATCTACTTTCTAGGTTGGAAAAGTGCTTTGGCCAACGGGCTTGTTGTCGTAATTAGCTTTATCGCCATTGCTTCATATCTTTCCATAAGGAAGAAAAACCTTCTCAAGGACGGGCGCTTGATGTGGTTTTTGGGGGCGATTACCCTATTCATCCTCCTGGCGGTAAAGGGGTCGTGGCTCATATCCCTGTATCTGGTACCTGTCGCCTTTGCTACCGCCCTATTTGCCATTTTTATGGATTTCGAATCGGCCCTGGCCATTAACGGGTTTCTCGCCCTGGCCATTGGTGTACAACAGGGCTTTGCCGGTTCCGTAGGGCCCAGCGTGGTTGGTTTCGTCGGCGGTCTCGTTGGGATCCTGGAGACGCGCGATATCAAGAGGAGTTCTGATCTTACTAGGATTGGGTTCTCCGTCGGCCTGGTTAGCGTGATCCTTGTCTTTGGTTTCCGCTTTCCTTTTCTCTCCACGCCCTTTATCGTAAACCTCGACTGGCTAAGCTATGGATGGGCGGCGTTAAACGGTCTGGGCAGTGCCCTCTTTATTGCTGCAGCAGTACCATTTGCGGAAAGGATTACCCAAAAGACTTCGCCGATAGGGTTGATGGAACTCTTAAATCCTTCTCACCCACTACTCGAGAGGCTTCGTGAAGAAGCTCCGGGGACCTACCATCACAGCCAGAATATCGCAAGCCTTGGGGAGAACGCAGCCAGAGCAATTGATGCGGATCCACTTCTTACCAAGGTTGGCGGTTACTATCACGATATCGGGAAGATGGTGAGGCCGGAGTTCTTTATCGAAAACCAGGGGAATGACTCCAATCCTCACGACGAGTTGACGCCTTCTATGTCCAAGATAGTCTTAACCTCCCATATCAAGCAGGGTATCGAAATGGGAAAGAGGTACGGCCTCCGCGAGGACGTGCTTAGTTTCATACCCAGCCATCATGGAACCTCACTTATCAGGTACTTCTACCTGAAAGCACTGAGGGAGCACAGGGAGGACGTAGAGTTTCCCGAAGGAGATTTTAGGTACGAGGGAGAACTCCCCATGTCAAAGGAGACGTCGATAATTGCGCTGGCGGACCCGGTAGAGGCTGCTTCGCACACTTTGGAGGATATGGGACAGGACGTCGAAGAGATGGTAGACGAGCAGATAGACGCCGAGGTAGAGGACGGGCAGCTCGACTTCAGTCCGTTGACCATGGGA
>JAGXLQ010000096.1 GCA_018334595.1 Candidatus Bipolaricaulota bacterium
GAGACTGAGGGAATCGAGCGAGGAGGAAGACGTGGTGGACGTTACTATCGAGTAGAAAGTTAAAAATCATAAGATACTTAACCCCTATCCCGGTCAAGCCAGGGTAGGGGTTTACTTTTTACAGACGCACTACAAGAGCTCCTAAGGGTTTTTCATTTTATATTTAGCAGTAGAAGCAGGCAGGAGAAAATTTGTGGAAAACAGGTTGTATGCTCGGGCTGTAGGTAGCTAAGGTTTGTGGATAGTGCTGGGGAAAACTTGTTGAGTTGTCGCCCGTGCTGTGGAAATTAACTGTTAATAACTCTTAATATGGCTTTCCACAACGTTTTTCCACAAATTTTCGTGGAAATTTCGACCTTTTCTACAACTTATCCACATAGTTTTCCACAACTAATCGGAAGAAAGCGGCCGTGTGTCCCTTCTAAACGGCGTATATTTCCTTTATTGGCATGACTCCTGGCAGTTCGCCCGGTAGAGGGATAAGGGGGTTTACGCCCTTCAGCAGGTTGATACAGCACTTTTTCTCTTAGAACCCCTTTGGTCCCAGAATGTTCACACGGTGGGAAAATTACGGCTAAATCCCCGGATAGATCATGAAGGGGGCAGGTTTTCCACAGGTCAAGGCCGGCAAACGTTAGAGGTTTTAGCCGGACGGGTAGCCCCAGTCCTTCTATTTCTGTTTCGGAAACCAGGGAAAGAACTTGTTGGTCCTCGACGCGTACTCCTGAAACTCTTTAACGTCCTTGTACCTCTCTTCGAGGAGAGGTACGCCCGAAACTTTTAACAGGAGGAAGTCAATGATCATCGGGCTGAAGACGGCGAGCCAGCCGAAGCGCACCGGTAATGCGAAGAGGAAGATGCCCCACCAGAGAAGGGCTTCTCCGAAGTAGTTTGGGTGCCTGGTGTATTTCCACAGTCCGTCCTTCATGATCCTGTTCTCTTCGCTTTTACGGTTTTTGATGAACTGGGCTAGCTGATAGTCCCCGATTGCTTCGAACTCGAACCCTATCAGGAATACAATGCCGCCCACGAGGTCGATTATGGTAAGCCTCGGTTCCGGGAGGAAGTTTATCATGATAAGGGGGTAGGCGATGGAGAGCATGAGGACGCCCTGGAGCAAGAAGACGCGGAGGTAGCTGATAAGGGCGGCGTTGCCTCCCCAGTTTTCCCGCATCTCGGTGTACCTGAAGTCTTCAGGTCTTCCCCAGTTCCGGCGCGTGATATGTATCCCCAGCCTTAATCCCCACAGGGCGACGAGGAAAACCGCAAATATCCCTCTAAAGGTAAGCTGGGGGGAAAGAACCAGGGACAATACCCCGACCAAGACGAAACCGAAACCCCAGGCGATATCCACGACCGAGTAGTCGCCTTTGACCTGGGCGACCAGGTAGAAAAGCGTCATGTAAGCGAAGACGGCGATTACTACTAATAGGGGTGAGGGGATCAACTTTTTACTCCGTGATATAGGAAACTGATACCGCGCCGATACCGGCATGTGACCCGATTAACGGGGATATGTCCATCGTGTAATCGGGTTTCATCCCAAGCTCCTTCTCAATCATGGTCTGTAGTCTCTTGGCCTCTTTGTCTGCTTTTACGTGTCCGATGGCATAGCTGGACACGTTCGTGCCGGTGTGTGGGTTCTCCAAAAAGTCCAGTATCTGGCGGAAGTTAGTCTTTCTTCGCAGGGGCCTGCCGTGTAGCTCGGAATCCCCGTTCTCGTCAAGCGATATTATTGGTTTGAAATTTAACAGGCGTCCGAGAAAACCGCTTACCGGACTTATCCGCCCGCCCCTCACCATGTACTTGAGCGTCTTTAGGCTCACGAGTATCTTGGCCTTAGTGCGCAGGGTGGTTACGAAGTCGGCTACCTCCTGCCTGGAGGCACCGGTGTCCACCACCTTTGCCGCCTCGCCCACTACCAGGCCGAGGGAAGTTGAGAGTTGGCGGGAGTCGATGACGGTGATTCTGTCCTCGTCGACGTTTTTGGCGGCCTCGTTTGCCGACTTCCACGTCCCGCTCAGGGCATCGGCTATGTGGATGGATACTATCGAGTCGTAGTTCTCCAGCAGGAAGGAATACGTGTCTTCAAACTGTCCCACGGACGGCTGCGAGCTGGTGGGAAATTCATCGCCCTTACCCAGCTCTGATAACATCTGATAAAACTGGCTCGGGGTAATGGTCACCTTGTCCAAAAACCTGTTATCGCCGAAGCTTACCGTCAGCGGCACGCGGTAGACCTGGTAGCGGTCCATAATTTCATCTGGTAGGTCACAGGTAGAATCGGTAACGAGTGCCACGTCGGTATTCCTGTCGTAGACAGCTTCGTACTGTTTTCTCATGTCGTCTACCTTTTGGTCTAAGACCGTGCCCGCCCCCTGAAAGTGATAGAATAGCTGGGCGGGGTCGTCCGTGTGTATGTGGACCCTGTACTTGCCACTTCCGCCGGCGACTATAAGGGACTCTCCGAAATTACTTGCCAGGTCCTTGAGTTGTTCTCCCTCAAGGTCTTTTCCTGACAGAACCGCCTCCGTACAGTACCTGGGGCCGACCATCTGCTGGTTATTGTCTACGTGCGGGGCGTGTTCTTCCTCTATTTTCTCCACTGACGAGAACTCGGCCGTCTGTCCCGTCTTGAAGAAGAAGGCGATCCCTTCGAGAAAGAGGACGAAACCCTTAGCGCCCGCGTCTACCACACCAGCTTCTTTCAGTTCATGAAGTTTCTCCTTGGTCTCCCTGAGCGATTGCTGGGCCGTTTGCAGTGAATAATCGAGTGAACTTAGCAGGTCGCGTTTCGCCTGAACGAAGTCGTGTAAGGACTGCGACCACTCCCGCATGACGGTTAGTATTGTACCCTCAACCGGTTCGTTAGTCGCTTCATAAGCGTGGCTTGAAGCCTTCTTCATTACCTGGGCAAATTCGCTTAGCCGTAGGTGTTCCCGCTCCCCCACCGCCTCGCTGATTCCGTTGATAAACTGGGCGAAAATTATGCCCGAGTTCCCCCGGGAGTTGGTGAGGGCCACCTGTGCCATGTTGTTGCTTACCACGCCGACAGAGCTGTTTGGCGTGGTTTGTTCGGCAACGGACCTTAGCGTCTGAGCCATGTTTTTCCCCGTGTCGCTGTCCGCGACAGGGAACACGTTTATCTTGTCTAGAAGCTTTCTCTTTTCTACTACTTTCTCAGCGCCCTTGGCAAAGGCGTTGTAAAATGAGTTTCCATCGATTTTTGTATATTTCTCATCGCTCATTTGTTGATCATCTCAAGGTTGTAGTTGTCTTTAGTTGAACTAAATCGACTAGGTTCCCGATTTATTATACGAGACGGAGGAGTGAAGTTAAATATTTGTGTTGATGGGTCGGAGTTCCTGTCGCTATACTTAATAAATATATTAAATATGGACACGGGGGTGGAGAGGGATGATTGCCTTTTTAGCGAAGAGAATTATCCAGGGGGTCATCGCGATAATTCTCGTCCTGTCGGTCGTCTTTCTCGCGTTGAACCTATCGGGAGATCCGGTGCGGTTAATGCTGCCCTCGACCGCTAGCGAAGAGGCAGTACAGGAGTTCCGCGCTGCCTACGGTTTCGACAGACCCCTGGGGGTAAGGTACTTTATCTTTCTCGGGCGCGTCGCCCGCCTGGACTTCGGCGAATCCATCGGCTCGCGCCGGTCAGCGTTAACCGTCGTTCTCGAAAGGCTCCTCGCCACGTTACAGCTGGCCTTCTCTTCACTCTTAGTCGCTAGCCTAATCGGGATACCTCTGGGCATCCTTGCGGCAATTTACAGGGCGAGGGGCGTGGACTTTTTTGCCGTAGGCGTGAGCGTGATCGGTCAGTCCGTCCCCGTTTTCTGGATCGCCCTGATCCTCATCCTCCTGTTCGGCGTCCAGTGGCCGATCCTTCCGCCGTCGGGCTATGGCTCCTTCCGGCACCTGGTTCTCCCCGCCGTGACGGTAAGCCTCTTTTTGTTGGCTGGGATCACGCGCGTCACCAGGACGAGCATGGTGGAAACCCTGGACAAACAGTACCTCACTACCGCCCGGGCAAAGGGGTTAAAGGAGTTTAACGTGGTGGGCAAGCATGCGATCCGTAACGCCGCGATACCGGTCGTTACCCAGTTATCGTTGCAGTTTAGGTTTGTCATCGGCGGCTCGGTTGTCGTGGAAACTATCTTTGGCTGGCCGGGCCTGGGCCAGTTGCTTGCCCAGGCCGCAACTGCACGGGACTATCCCGTGGTCACCGCCGCGGTGTTTCTCGTGGCCAGCTTCATCGTTCTCGCCAACATCTTCGTCGACTTCGTCTATACCCTGATAAACCCCAGGATTGCGTTATGACCGGTAAGGCCAAGGTCTCGCTCTGGGAAAGAGCTCGGAGGACATGGGGGGTTGTTGCTACCGCGATTGGTCGCTACTTTGGCCGTGCGTTCAAGTACAGGACAGTCACCGCCTCTCACGTCGCCATCCTTTTCATAGTTGTTGCTGTGGCCCTAGCTAGCTTTTACCCGCTTGACCCCTTCGACCAGGACCTCATGGGGTCGTTGTCCGCGCCGGGGATCAGAAACCCCGAGGGTTTTCCAAACCTGATGGGGACCGACCCGCTGGGACGCGATCTCGCGGTCAGGGTCCTCCTTGCCACGCGGATATCGCTGATCGTCGGCGGGCTGTCCGTCGCCATAGCATGCGTCGTAGGGACGACGCTTGGATTATTGGCCGGCTATCTCGGTGGGATAGTCGACGCCGTGATCATGAGGGTCGTCGATGCCCTGCTGGCATTACCCTTCGTGGTGCTTGGTATCGCCATAGTTGCTGCAATCGGAAGGAGCTTCTTCAACATCATCTTCGTCCTGGGGTTTACCGGATGGATAACGTTTGCCAAGCTCGTTCGGGGACAGGTGCTTGGCCTTAAGGAGGAGGCGTTTATCGAATCTGCCAGGGCGATCGGCAGCTCCGTCACCAGGATACTGGCCAGGCACCTCCTGCCCCAGGTGGGGGGAATCGTCTTGGTGACGATCACTCTAACCCTGGGACAGATGATAATCTCCGAGGCGACGCTGAGCTTTCTCGGCGTGGGAATACCCCCGTCCATACCTACGCTGGGGGGTATACTTAACGACTCTCAAACATACCTCTTCTCCGCCTGGTGGATAGTCGTTTTTCCTGGTGTGGTGTTGATGGTGATAGTTCTTTCGTTTAACATGATCGGAAGGTTCCTGCGGGATTACTTCGACCCCCAGATAGACGTTTAACCCTCTTTGCGCGGGTCCAGGGACCCAAGGAGCGAAAAATGAACCAGCGAGATAGGGACGCAATGATAGAGTTCTGCCAGGAATTGGTCCGCACGCCAAGCCCTTCCGGCAACGAAGGGGCGGTGGCGGCGTTGATTCGAAAAGAGATGCAGGAGCTGAACTACGACGACGTTTGGGTGGACGAGGCGGGAAACGTGATCGGGAGGATAGCGGGAAAGGATAAATCCGTCCCGTCTCTAGCCTTAACCGCGCACATGGATCAGGTCGACGTGAGTTCGTCGGAAGACTGGGCCTATGACCCCTTCGGGGGAGAAATAGACGGTGGCTACTTACATGGTAGGGGGGCGAGTGACAC
>JAGXLQ010000097.1 GCA_018334595.1 Candidatus Bipolaricaulota bacterium
GAGTGGTTCTCCGACCCCGAGCGACAGTATGTCGTCGACACCCTCCTGTTTCAGCCGGTGCACCTCGTTATCCACTTCCTCGGTTGCAGATGGTTCCAGCCCTGCAATTTTAGGGGTTAACCACGTATCAATAGACATTTTTACCTCCTCAGGTTATCATCAATATACTCTATATCTCTATTCTGAAGGGCGCCGCTCCCCACTGTCTGTCTAGAAGCGTGGACTGCTCAGCCCCCTCAGGGTGTACTTGCTCCAAAAAGATCTCTCTACTCCGGTACATCTACCTTATTCTCGGATCGAACACGTCCCGCAATTTATCCCCTACCATGTTGAAACCCCATACGACGGTAAATATGGCCAGTCCGGGGATTATCGACAGCCACCACTGGTTCATCAGGTAATCCCGCCCCTGGGTGACCATCGCCCCCCACTCCGGCATCGGTGGTTGAACGCCATACCCCAAAAAACTCAGCGCGGCAACCGTGAGGATAGCGGCGCCCATATCCAGAGTGGAATAGACAAGGATCGGGCCGACCTCGTTGGGTATCGTGTGCCGAAATATTATTCTCAGTCTGCTCGCGCCAATCGCCTCCGCGGCCTCGATGTAGACGCTCTCACAGATGGAGATGGCCTCACCCCTAGCTATCCTGGCATAACCACGCCACCACGCCGTTATCATCGCGATGATGACCGTCCGGAGGCTGGGCCCAAGCGCTGCAGCGACAGACATGGTCAGGACCAGGTAAGGAATGGACATGAACACGTCGGTTATCCTCATGATCAAATCATCGATGAACCCCCCGGTTATGCCAGCCACGGTACCGAGAATGACCCCGAGGAAACCCGCAGCGGGGACGACGATCAACACGACCATCAGGTCGATTCTCGCTCCGTACATAACTCTTGAGAGTATATCCCTGCCGAGGGAGTCCGTGCCAAAGGGATGCTTCAGGGAAGGGGAACTAAGGATGTGGTCAAAGTCCATATGGTTGGAGCCATAGGGTGCGATAAGCGGGCCAAAAGCGGCAACGAACAGAAATAGAAAGACGATGCCAAAACCTAGACCTGAAGTTAGCGGTGTTTTGAAGAAATGTTTCTTCATGAAAGCCCAGCTTGACTGAAATATTGACATCAGCTCAACCCCATAAATAGAGAAAGACGTTTCCCCCGCCCAGCTGGGGCCTCGCGGCCAATGAAAGCAGGTGTCCGTTCCGCTAACAAAGGCAGGTTATCCGAATCACGCATATTTGATCCTCGGGTCCATAACCCCATACATGAGGTCGACAATCAGGTTGACTATTGCCACTACCGTAGAAACTACCAGGACAAAACCCATTAAAGCGGGGAAGTCCAGCGTATGAATTGCGCTAGCGGCGTAGCGCCCCATACCCGGCCAGCCAAAAACGACCTCGATCACTACGGTCCCCCCAAAAGTGTAGACCAGCGTAAGGCCGAGCAGGGAGATCGACGAGGATATCGCGTTGCGCAAAGCGTGGCGATAGATGACCATTCTTTCCTTTAGTCCCTTCGACCTGGCAGTTAGCACGTAGTCCTGGGACAGGACTTCGACCATGCTGGATCTGGTAATTCGGGTGATCCGGACGAGGCTGGAAAAGGACAACAGCAAGCTCGGCAGGGCGAGGTGCCTCAAGACGCTAACGAATGTCCCCATCTGGCCACTGATAAGGCTGTCCAGCAGGTAAAATCCGGTAATGTTCGGGGGGCTGGCAACTGACTGCCCGATCCTGCCGGCAAAGGGAAGCCAGTTGAGGCTGAAAGAAAACAGCAACTGGGCAAGTAGCGCCAGAAGAAAGAGGGGTAGCGACACGCCCGCCAGGGCTATCACCCTGGACAGCTGGTCCACCCACGAATCCTTGTGGACTGCGGATATCACACCCAAGTATATCCCCCCAATTGAACCAAGAAACACCGAAATTAATGCCAGTTCGAGCGTCGCCGGGGCAAACCGTTGCAGGTCTTTAAATACGGGGTTATTCGTTACGGGAGAAAGACCCAGGTCGCCGCTTCCGAGCTGGATGAGATAAAAGTAAAGCTGCTTGTGGACGGGCTCATCGAGGTGATATTCCTCCTTGATCCGCTCCACCTGCTCGTTGCTAGATTTCGAACCGGCCCAAACCTTTGCCGGGTTCGCCGGCAGGAGATGAGAAACAACGAAGACGAAGATGACGACGCCAAGAATTACCAGCAAAGCTTCCCCGAGCCTGCGGGCTGTATAAGCTAACATCTCACGGCACTCTCCTCGCTTATGTGTATAAGAGTTTACGTGGTGAAGGCCTCTCGGTCCTTCACCACGTAAAAGACTTCAATCCAAGGGGTTACAGTTATCCTTCCTTGTAGACGTCGTAAAACCGCAACTGACCCCAGGGATAGTATTCTACGCCCTTCAGCCATTCGCCATATACCTGAAAGGCACTATTCTGGTTTACGGCAATTACCGGAGCCAGTTCTTTGACCCTGTCGTGTACCTTCCTGTAAGTTTTCACTCTGTTTTCTACTTCTAGCTCGGTTTTCGCCTTATCGATAAGTTCGTCAAGTTCTTCGTTTTTGAGGAAAGCGTAGTTCCCTCCACTGCCCGATGCGGAAGATTTAAACTGGTAGGTGTATCCGCTTGCCGCCGGATAGGTGGACCAGATGCCGCTCGCGTAGATGGAAAAGTCTCCCACGGACACCTTTTCCGCCATTACCGGCCAATCCTGCGCCCTGACGTTTAACGTGATCCCAAGCTTTGCCAGCTCCTGCTTCCAGATCAACCCCAGCTTCTTCCTCGCACTACGGCCAGTGTCATAGTACATCGTCAGCGGCTCCGAGTACCCGTCACCGTAGCCAGCTTCCTCGAGAAGTTGTTTTGCCTTGTCCATGTCGTAGTCATACCACTCTACTCCCTTCGGATAGTCGTAAACCGTCTTCCCGATGACGCTATCCAGCTCCACTGCGGTGCCACGGAAAGCCACGTTTAGTATCCTGTCGTACGGGAAGGAGTAGTTAAGCGCCTGTCTTACCTTCTCGTTCTGTAAGAACTCCGTTTCCGTGTTGAGCCATACCAGGAGGATGTAGTTGCCCAGGCCCGACATGTCGAGCTTAACTCCGTCGATACCCTGCACGTCAGAAATGTTAGATTTCGATACGTCAATGTAATCTGCATTGCCCGATAAAAGTTCCATCAACCGCGTCGAGTATTCGGGGACGATTCTCAACCTGACCTCATCAACGTGCTCTCCATCCCAGCCATTCCAATAGTCTTCGTACCTCTCAAACCTGAAGAACTCTCTCGGTTTGTGTTCAACCAGCTTGTAGGGGCCAGTCCCATTTGCATGCGTGGAAATGTAGGGAGCGGGCTCGCCGGACAGACCCTCATCTCCGTGCTCGAGGGCCCATTCCTTGTCGATAATTGATGCGGGGGTCCCAGCTACGTGCCTAAGCAGGCTTGGCGAGGGGTCCGCGGTGACTATTTTTACCGTATATTTGTCCACCTTTTCTACCGTTTCTATGTTTGCAATTTCATCCAGCTTCTGACCGGGAATCCTGCCAATGCCAATTGCCCTCTCAAACGAGAAAACTACGTCATCGGCGGTGAACGGGTTGCCGTTATGGAATTTAACGCCCTGGCGGAGATGAAAAACGAAGGTCTGACCGTCTTCCGCTACCTCCCAGGACTCGGCTAGGCCGGGGTATAGTTTTTCGTCACCCTGCGGACCATTCATGACCAACGTTCCATACACACTACGCAGAACTCTTTCACCAACTGAGGAGTCATTCATTCCTGGATCGATTGATTCAGGAGGACCGTATACATCCCAAACAAAGGTATCGGCCGGGGTCTTCATTGACCTGGCCAGAGCAGCTGATGCCCCTACCAGAAGAAGTCCGACTACTAGTATGCTAACTAAGATACTTTTAGAGCGCATTACCTAATGCACCTCCATGGTGGTTTTTGGGTGAAAAACGAAACGATTACTGCAGAGAATCTCGCTTCCTCCCCGGCAGTACTGCCAAGAACCCAAGCGAGGCATTTCTAGGAAAAACTCGACGTTCCCATTAATCACCTCCCGGTTAAGGCATATAGACGTATTAATGAAGAATATTTGCGCAATAATCCGGTAGTGCTCCAAGCGTTATAATTGAGGACCACCCTTGTTTCATAACGGGCACAGGTGTTAAGTAATGATTATTTTTATATAGGATACAATATAGAGTACAAGAATTCAAATACCGTTTTTCTTCTCGTTTTGAATCAAGTAATATCCGTATGATACTACATTATGGAGATATATATGTTGATACAACTATTTTGGTCGAGAGTATGTTCACGTTTGAGAAAGACAAAAGGACTACTTCCGTTGAAATAGCGTATGAAAGGAGTAATACAGCCGTACTGGTATAGTTATATACCATATATAGTACAATCACTGACGCCTCAACTGTACTCGTCCCCACCCTGGAGAGAGGCGGCAGTTTAGATCCACCTTCCGACCGGGTACACTGATAGAGATGAAAACCGGAAAGGTAATGGGGTTAGACTGGGGCAGCAAGCGAATTGGCGTAGCAATTAGCGACCCGGGGCGTAGCATTGCCGCTTCAAGCTTTACCTACAACAGAAAGAATAGCGAAGAGGACCTGAGTTACCTTCGTCGGTTAGTCCGAGATAAAGAGATTACACTCATCGTCGTCGGTATGCCGATCACGATGGCAGGTGAAGAAGGAGAGGTAGCTGAGCAAGTCCGCGAATTCATCGGCCGGTTGACGGAGGAGGTCGACGTGCCCGTGGACGTCATCGACGAGAGGCTGACCAGCGCTGAGGCCGAGCGGGTCCTGTTAAGTTCCGATGTCAGCCGGAGAAAACGCAAGGAACATCGTGACAAGCTCGCCGCCACGCTGATACTGCAGAGATACCTCGACCGAGAAAACAGCTGACCTGCCTATTTACTTCTTCAACCGAGAGGGTTAAAGACCTCCCTCTTCGGGGACCGGGAGAAGAATTCATAACCCTTTTCGGTTATATAGACCATGTCCTCGATCCTTACTCCACCCCAACCGGGAAGGTATATTCCGGGTTCGACCGTGACTACCATCCCTTCCTCGAGCACGTTATCCTCGGTCTGGGCGAGCCTCGGCTTCTCGTGGATCTCCAGGCCGACGCCGTGGCCGAGCCCGTGGCCATACTTATCCCCGTAACCGTGCTCCTCAATCACGTCCCTGGCCTTCCCGTCAACTTCCTTAGTACTTTCTCCGGGACCAAGCGCAGCAAGCCCGACTTCCTGGGCTTCGAGGACGATCTCGTAGACCTCCTGCATCTTGTCCGTTGGCTCCCCGATGAAGACGGTCCTGGTCATGTCCGAGCAATAACCCCTGTACTTTGCCCCCATGTCGATGAGGAGGATATCTCCTTCCCTGACCTCTCTGTCACCAGGCGTGGCATGAGGAAGGGCGCTGTTCGCCCCCAAGGCAACAATTGGGTCGAAGGAAACCGATTCCGCTCCCTGTTTCTTCATGAAGAACTCCAGTTCAACGGCTATCTCCGACTCGGTCATTCCCGGTTTGACGTAATCCATCAGGTAGGCAAACGTATCGTCCGCTATC
>JAGXLQ010000098.1 GCA_018334595.1 Candidatus Bipolaricaulota bacterium
AGAGCCAGGCATCGGTGAACCTCCATCCGAGCGAAGGCCCTTTCTTCCCGTAGTCCATGTGACCGTAGATCTTCCTTCCTTCAGGTGGAGGGTTAGGAACTTCTGCTCTGCTAACGTGGTCCGTGAAGAACTCGGCAATGTCCTCGTAGGCTGCCCAGTTCCGGGGGACACCTAACTCGTAACCGAATTTGTCCTTAAATTTTGCCTTGAGGTCCGGGTCGGTAAACCAATCGTAGCGGAACCAGTAGAGGTTAGCGAACTGCTGGTCCGGAAGCTGAATTTGTTCTCCCTCGTAATTTTGACCAAATTCTAGGTTCAAGAAGTCGTCAAGGTCCAGACGAGGATTGGTAATATCAGAACCCTCTCCGGCCATGTAATCGGTTAAATTGATCGCGTCCTGCAAACGGACGTGCGTTCCAATTAAGTCGGCATCGTTCACCCAGACGTCGTAGATCTTCTGCCTTGTAGCTAACTGGGTCTGTAGCTTTTCGATTACGTCACCTTCGCCGATTACGTTATGGGTGACCTTGATCCCAGTGATGTCCCTGAAGGCCTTCGTCAGAACGTCGGACTCCCACTTATGAGTCTTGATCGTCTCAGCTACCGAGTCAATTGAAGTTCCCCTCAACGGTTCTGCCGTATGGGCAAACCAGATTAGCTCTTCTATCTGTTCTTTTACCGTAAACGTCGACGGCTGAAACTCCTCGTAGACCCAATCGACCGCTGCTTCTTCGTATTCGGAGAGTGGTCCCCATTTTGATTCCGCCCATTCCATGGCCTCGTCCTTACTTATCTTCGGGAAGTTAGGTTCGTCCGACCAATTCTGAGCAGTTACACTTACAAGGCTGAGCGTAAGACCTAAAATTAGCACCAGGGTTAACCCCAGCCACTTCGATTTAGTACGCCAGTTATATTTCATTCTTACCTCCCAAGGTTAATGAATGATGAAAACTGAGTTTCAACCTGCAACTACGTATATTGCTCTCTGTAATACCACCTCCGATTGTAAAAGGACAAAGATTCCATCAAAACCATCTCATAATCACCGACCCTTCTACTGCGCCGATCCCCATTGCCCACCAGATCGAGACTGCCGGAACGATTGCCAGCCAGATAAATACGGTGGATCCAAGGGCGAGTAGACTTATGAACACCCTGTCTCCCCTGGTCGTCTCGATGGGAAGGATACCTTTTCTCGGGTATCCCGGAGATCTCACGTCGTAGAACCACAGGAAAATCAGCATGACGACGATACTTGTAAAGAAGTAGGCCGAAGGTAAAGTCCATCTCATCCAACCCATAATTAGACCCTCCCCATTGCAAATCCTTTAGCCATCAGGTTCCTGATGAAGTAGACCACTAGAGCACCAGGTATCATGGTCAACACACCTGCAGCCGCTAGGGCTCCCCAGTCCCAGCCGCCTGCTCCCAGGCTCCGGGAAAGGGTTACGGTAATTGGCTTGGCCGCTGTAGAGGTAAGGGTCCTGGCCAGCAACAGTTCTACCCAAGAGAACAGGAAGGCAAAGAAAGCCGCGACGGCGATGCCCTGCGAGATCAAGGGACGGAATATCTTCCAGAAGAAGTGCGGAAAGCTATACCCGTCCACAAACGCCGTCTCGTCTATTTCCTTGGGGATGCCGGACATGAACCCCTCAAGTATCCATATGGCCAGCGGTAAGTTGAACAGCGCGTGAGCCAAGGCCACCGCGATGTGGGTATCAAACAGTCCGATATTTGAGTACAGGGCAAAAAACGGGACTATGAAGGCTGCGGTGGGGGCCATACGGTTCGTCAGGAGCCAGAAAAACAGGTGTTTATCTCCCCTGAAGTGCCACCGAGAAAAAGCATAAGCCGCGGGCACCGCAGCCACTATCACGATGACCACGTTCAACGACACAAACGCTAGCGAGTTGAGGAAACCTCTGCGCCAGAAGGGCGATGTAAATATCGTCACGTAATTCTTGACTGTAAAGTTATGGGGAAACCAGTGCATGTAGTTTAGTATCTCGTTGTTCGTCTTGAACGAGGTGTTCAGCATCCAGTAAATCGGCATAATAAGGAAGGCAAAGTATACCCACAACGCTACGTTCCTCTTCTTCATTTTGAACTACCTCCTCCTACGTTCATCATTATGGTATATAGAAGCCACGATATTAGAATTACGAGGAAGAAATATATGATCGAAACCGCGGCTCCAAAACCCATGTTGAAGCCACCGATCGCCTTCCGCGAAGTATATATGCTCAGTAACGTCGTTGAGTTGCCTGGACCTCCACCGGTCAGCTGGAAGGGCTCCGCGTATATCTTGAAGGAGTCCATAAAGCGCAGCAGTACTGCCAGTATGAGTGAGTGCCGCAACTTCGGTAGGGTAACGTACCTGAACGTGGACCACGCAGAGGCTCCGTCGATCTTTGCTGCCCGGTAGAACTCTTCAGGAATTGCCTGCAAGCCCGCATAACACAGCAAGATGACTAGTGGAGTCCAGTGCCAGACGTCCATCGCTACTACCGTCCACCAGGCGTCACCGGAGTTAAGCGAGGCGTTATAAGCGCCATAACCTATCCAGTTGAATATCGCCGGCACGGCTCCCAGGTCCGATCGGGTAAACACCCTCCAGATAATTCCCACAACGTTCCACGGTATTAGCAGGGGAATACCCAACAAGACCAGGCTCCAGCCAACCCACTTACCTTTTTTCGGCAGCGCGAGCGCCAGGCCCAGCCCCAGGGGTATCTCAATCAACAGGATCTCGATGCTGAAGAGAACCTGACGCCTGAGAGAGTCGAGGAACACCCCGTCACCAAGAACGTCGGCGAAATTCTCCATTCCGATAAACTGGGGAGCGGAACCGGGAAAAACGGAGTACTGAGCGTAATTGATAACGGTCATCAACGGAATAAACGCACTGAGAGACATGACCGCTAAGGCGGGCAACAAAAACCACCAGGCTCTATTTTTCATCGGACCTCCTCTTCGTCAAAACGTATTTTTCACTTGTATTATTTTTTTTCATTCTGAATAGCCTCGCCGTTGTGAAACAACATAATGTTTTTCGGAGTCAAGCCAATGAACTTCTCTGATCCGATATCTGTCTTCTCCTCCAGCGGCAGCTCTGCCTTGATCTCGACACCAATGCCCTCTACCTTCAGAGTAATAATCTGATAGCTGCCAAGATGTTCGGTCAAGGTAACTTCGGCAGGAATCTCGCCACCACCCTCTGGCTCGTCGTAAACATCTACCAGGTTCGGCCTGACACCCAACTCAACCCCCGACCAACTCGAATCCAAACTATTCCTCATGGTCTCATTTAGGGGGACAGTGAACTTGCCGGCCTTCAAGTCCTCGCCTGCGAATTCGCAGTCAATAAAGTTCATACCGGGACTACCGATAAAGTTACCCACGAATGTAGATACGGGTCGTTCGTATAGCTCTTCTGGGGAACCGTACTGAACGATCTGTCCGTCCTTCATCACTGCCGCCTTTTCAGCAAAGGTCAACGCCTCGTGCTGATCGTGAGTAACGTAGAGCGCCGTGACCTCAAGCCGTTTTTGGGCCTGACTAATTCGCCTGCGCAGGGTAAGTTTTCTGCCCGGGTCTACGTCGGTCATCGGTTCGTCGAAGAGCAGGGCGGTGGTATCATGTCTGATGATCCCCCTGCCAAGGGAGACGAGCTGACTCCACTCTGGACCGAAGCTCGCAGGATTCTCGTGGAGCCTGTCGTCCAGCCCTAGAAGCTCAGCTGCCTCCTGGACCCTCCCTTCGATTTCCCCTTCAGGGGTTCCCCTGTTCCTCAGTGGGAACGCGAGGTTTCCATATACGTCCATGGAATCGTAGACCACGGGAAACTGAAAGACCTGGGCAATATTTCTGTCCCGGGGTGGCAACTCGGTTACATCCTTTCCATCTATCAGGACCTGGCCCTCAGTTGGGGTAAGCAAACCTGAAATAATGTTCAGCAACGTCGTCTTACCACAGCCGGAGGGGCCAATAAGGGCATTGGAAGTGCCCTCCGCCAGGGTCAAGTTTACATCGTTAACTGCCCTCGTCTCCTCTCCACCCGACTTGTAAACGTGAGTTATGTTTTTTAGGTCAATTTTTGCCATGGGTTATCACTTCTTCTCTCCTAAAGTCGTCTTTACGCCCTGGGTGACAATTTTACCGGTCCTTTCTTCGAACACATAGAGCTCGGCCGGATCGATCGAAATTGCCAATTTTTCACCTTCGGGGCGTCGTTTTGGTTCGGGCACGAAAATGATTATCTCCTGGCCCTTGTGTTCTGTATGGAGCGTCGTAGAGGAACCCACGATCTCGTTAAAGGACACTACCGTATGGAAGGTCGTAGCACCCTCCACCTCGCCTATCTCCACCGCCTGGGGCCTGACTCCGAGCAGATAATCCTTGCCTGTCTCGAGCTTATCGAGATCAAAGGTCTCGAAAGTAAGATCCTCACTTACCTGGAAGTAATAGCTGTCGCCCTCCATTATTAGTTCAGAGGAAAGGACGTTCATTGGAGGTTCGTTGAGATATGAGCCGACCTCTACGTAATCCGGGTGGTAGTAAACATCTTCACTCTCCCCGAACTGTAAAATGTCCTCGTTGTGAAGAAAACCTATGTGGGTGGACATAGAGAGGGCGTCCTCGGGCGCCGGGGTCGCGTAGATAAACGTGCTCTTTTCTTCCTGAAATATCAATTGGAACTGTCCACGCAACTCCTCCCTCAACTTGTAGTCCAGGTTGGCGAGTGGTTCATCGAGAAAGATAAAGCGGGGGTTCTTGATCAACGCTCTGGCAATTGCGGTTCGCTGCTTCTCTCCACCACTTGCTTCTTCCGGCAGGTGATCCAGAAGGTCCTCAATGTTTAACAGTTCCGCGACGTCGTGAATCTTAGAATCAATTTCGTCTTCGGTGAACTCTTCTTCGGATACTCTTAGGGGGGAAGCAATGTTTTCGTAAATGGAGAGAGAAGGATAGTTTATGAACTGTTGATATACCATCGAAATTTTTCTTTTCTGTACGGAAACATCCGTTACATCTTCTCCGTCATAAAAAATTTTTCCACTCGTCGGCTTTTCCACGCCGGCCATCAATCTAAGTAGGGTCGTTTTTCCAGCACCTGTAGGTGCAACTATGCTCGTAAAACTATTATCGGGAACGTTCAGATCGAGGTCGTCGAGAACGACCTCTGACCCGTAGTTTTTAGTGAGGTTAGACACCTTAATTCCCATCAGTGGGGCCTCCTCGCATTAATTTTTAGCTTACCCATTTTTCTGAATATAGCCTTATGTACGGACGTTGAGCGGTTATCTCTGCCAATACGTTGCCAATTGCCTGACTTAACTTGACAAATACCATCCAAACCATGAAGGACACAACGGATATGTGTACTTTCATGACACCTACCGAAAAAGATTAGACCAAGGTCAACTGAAACGTAGAGATTCTGCCAAGTTTCAGTTAAACGCGCATCTAACAGACAAAACCAAAAGTGAACCTAACATAAAATTATTCATTTGTCAAGAATATCGTAAATAAACGAAAGAGAACTGAAAATTTAATTACGCCCACCCCTTTGACCGC
>JAGXLQ010000003.1 GCA_018334595.1 Candidatus Bipolaricaulota bacterium
GGGAACGATCGATAGAATGGGAATAAACGATCACGGCCCGGTTCATTCTAAGATAGTCGCGAACTCGGCGCTAAAGATCTTCAGGTTGATATCTCAAACCGGAGAAAAATCGAGCGTAGCAGAGGACCACAACCTCGCCATGGAGGACGCCGAGGTAGTCATTGTTCTGGCCGCCGCCCTCCATGATATCGGCCACTGCGTTCACAGGGTGCATCACGAGGAGTTCGGAATCAGTATCTCAGGACCAATTATCCAGGAACTACTCCAGGGGATATACGACGGATACGACCTGGGGGTCATGCAGGGGGAGATTTTACACGCCTGTTTCGCCCACGGTACCGAACTGCAAACACTCACTTTAGAGGCTGGCATATTGAAACTTGCGGACGCCCTGGATATGGAACACGGCCGGGCACGAATCCCCTTCAAGGAGGGTGACCTGACCATCCACTCGGTCTCAGCAACGGCTATAGAGAAGGTAAGCATTCACAGGGGCGAGGTCAAACCCGTGAAGATAGTTATCGACATGTCCAATTCGGCCGGCATCTTCCAGCTGGACAACCTATTTAAGCCGAAACTGGAAAACTCCGGCATTCGTAAGTTCGTGGAGGTAACCGTCGAGGTGGGCGACGAGGAGAAGGAGAAGAAGATAATCGACAATTACCAATTCTAATCGGAGCCTCTAGTTTATATCCGCGTATTTATGGGGTATTTAGCATAATTTTAACAAAAGGTATCTTATGTTAAAAATCTCACGAACGTCCTTTTCCGGGCTAACACGTGTAATTGCCCCTGGTTAACCTTCCGCTACAATTCTAAACTGAGAGGGCCGATTCGTCCGGACCCGCCCACCGCGGGTACCGGGAGAACTGGTCCCAATGTCAGCCTTAAACCGATTTTTAGGAGGGTAGCTTATTTGAGCGCGAGATTATGAGTTTGGAACTGACCCAAGAAGATTTCATGACTGAGGAGCAAATAAAGCGCCTCAAAAAAACCCTTAGGGGTGCAGCCCGGGCGGGACAAGAGAACGGCAAGTATATCCCCGTGAGAGACTGGTGCATTTTACATATTGCCCTAGATGCCGGTCTGCGGGTCTCGGAAATATGCGACTTGAAGATTCGGGATCTCCTTATCGATCAGGGGGGGTCCTCGATAATCGTCCGCAGCGGCAAGGGAGACAAGAAGCGCGGCGTCTCTATTGGGGGTAACTTACGGAACCACATCAAGCGCTACATCGAGTGGAAGGACGAACACTGTTACCCCGTCGGAAAAGAGGATCCACTCTTCCTGTCGCCGAGCGGGAAGAACAAAAAGCTGACGCGTCAGGCAATCTATCACATATTCAAGCGGTGGGCTAAGAGAGCGGGACTTCCTGACAGGTTCTCTATCCATTCCTGCCGGCATACGTACGCGTCCATGCTCTACAAGTCCAGCAATTACAACCTAAGGCTCGTTCAATCCCAGTTAGGCCATTCTTCAATTCAGACCACGCAGGTCTACGCCGACGTGTTAAACAAGGACGCCGAAAAGGCGGTAAACGACCTACCTCAGTAAGATAACCCTTTTTTTCGCTTTCACCTACGCGTCGGTATCACGACCGTCAATTTACGCGCTCAACAGGGGCCGACTTAAAGTTATCTACCCGGTATTCTTCTGGTTTCACATAGTATTATATAGATCTGTATTAATCCGTATTTAACCCAACGAGACTAGGTCTTCTCCCCAATTATTTTGTATTCAACTATAACATAGTATATAACGGCATTTACAGTATTCCCCGTTATAAAGATTAGTGAAAACTGAGGATAAATATTAAATAATTTATTACTCCCCACAAAACCGACTAATAGTCCTACGGACAAAAGAGTTTCACCCAGACCCTCCCCTCTCTACTGTCCGCGAGCGGGCAAGAGCCGAAAGCGTTTGCACTCGACGGCCACCGGCCCCAATATAATATAATTGATGGTTGGACGCCGGACTGGGTTAAAGGACAAAAAAGTGAGTGTAAAATATTGGAGGACAATCAAGGGAGAAGCCCATGATAGAGATCGAGAACCTTCCTGGAAATAGGGTGTTGGTATTTGCCCCCCATAACGACGACGAGATACTCGGGACCGCGGGTGCCATCCAACGCTACGGGGAATTCGGCGGCCAGGCGCACGTAGCAATCATGACAAACGGCGACGCACAGATTAGGCGCCCCCGCCGGCTACCGTTCTTCAGTCCGAACTTCGTCAACCTGGGATATAGGCGGCAAAGTGAGTCCCGAAAAGCGCTGGGTTACCTTGGCCTTCCTCCGGAGAGGGTTCACCTCCTGGGTTATCCCGACCGGGGGCTGGACGAGTTATGGACTGATTACTGGGGTTACGACAACCTTTACCGTTCTCCATATACTAAGGCCGACCACTCTCCGTACAAAGACAACTACAACCCGAAAGCCGCTTACTGTGGACTATCGGTCTTAAACGACACAAAGGAGGTTATTAGGGAGGTAAACCCCGACGTCATCTTCCTCCCACACCCAAACGATCGCCATCAGGATCACTGGGCAACAAATGGGTTCGCGACCCTTGCGCTATTAGAGCTGCAAAATGAGGGTTACGGGTGGTTCCGTGGCGTGAAGTTAATGAGTTACCTGGTACACGGGGTACACTTCCCGTACCCGAGAGGAGAATTTCTCTTGGCTTCACTGACCCGTCCGAAGACGCTAGAGGGCCTTGATACTGAATGGTTTCTCTTCCCGCTGAGTTTTACCGAGAGGGTCCGTAAACTGAGGGCAATCGGAAAGTATAGGTCACAAACACAGCTTATGCGCAAGTATCTTGTCAGCTTCGCCAGGGCCAACGAACTCTTCGGGGTCGTTCCCGAACTGGACCTCTCGACCGTCCCTGAGCTCGAGAACCCATTCAGGCTTTCCATGGACGTCGTACTCGAAGAGGAACGGGAAACCAGCTTTCTATCGTACCTTGACCCCAAGAGTAAAAGTCGTTTGGCGACCCTCAAGAGGTACCCAGATTTAAGGTCGGTAAGCCTGGGAAGAAATAACGGCAACCTCGAGGTCTTAATTCAGTTTTATAACGTATGCGGCCGGAATAATGAGATCAAAATAATCATAAAGTCCGTGAACAGAACCGGTGAGGCAAAAGATGCCTCAAGGTCCAACACGTTTGTATCGAAAACCGACAACCTATACGTCAACGGGGTCCAGGTCGACAAGAGCAGTCCATACAGATATAAACGCGACCGCAAGTCGTATTCACTCTCGGTCCCTATTGAAGAGTTAAGATGCCCACAAAAGATAATTCTGAGTATTACGCTGGGACGAAACGGAGTGACATTCGCCAGGAGTGCAAACAGGGTGATTAAACTTGACCGGTAAAGCCTTACAGGTCCTTCACGTAGACCACCGACCAGGATGCCCTCATCCCCTTCTCTTCCGCGACGACTACCGGGTACGCCCGCGCCCGGGTAAAGCCAAACGACTTAAAAAAATCAGCCGCCTTCAGGTCTTTTCGCCTCACCCTGACGTGAACTCCCGGAACACGGTTCTCACGCAATACCTCGATAAACCTTTCTACAAGAGCAGTTCCTATCCCCTTCCGTCTATATTCACGCGCCACATTTACGTGAAAATGGCTGGGATAACCACGAGGTGGACTACTCCTTAAACCCCCCTTGACGGCAACGTAGGCCGTCGAGGCGAAGTACCTTATCTCCCGCCATCGAATTTTCCGTCGAAGTAGACCTCTGATTACCGCCTTTGGAAAGACGGATAAGGACTTAACCAGCCGACAGCGGCGAGTCTGCACACATCCAAAAAGGTAACCTGTAGTCACCCCATTTGACTCAGCCACCAGCAGGTGTTCTGGCTCGTGCTCCACGTAGTAATTTGACAGCAAATCTGCAATCAACTCCGGGTCGGAGCGAGGATATCCGGAAGCCGTGCCGACCGCAATTCTTCTTACGCCGTCCCTATCGCCGTTCTCATATCTACGAATATTTTGTTTCACGATAACGAGATTCTAGCCTCCCTCGCCCGCAATTGGACGCTCCCGTCACGATCGGACGTTCAACCATCTGGATGCCCTTTACCGTCATTTCATCCCCATGTCCTTCTACCCCTATGAGAGTTTCCCCTTTCTCCATGCTACCAACGAAGAAAAGGTTATCCTCGAAACCAGGGTTATCGAGCGACTGCATTTAGAGGATCATTCTTATTCGACCTTGACTCTATCCTCGGCTACTTCTTCCCCGACCACGTCCAGGCCTGCGACGTAATCCAGCAGCATCTCTTTTTCCGTTGACTCCGTGGTGTATTGCTCGGTAAAGCCGTCCACGGGGGCGTAATCACTCCCGTAGGCGTAGGAATTAAAGGAAACGCTGTAAGTCTTTTCCGGGTTTAAATCAGTTTCTATGTCAGATATCTTTCCCCCCTTCTCCTTGTACGTCACGTCAACACCTGCTACCTGAAGGTCAACATTGTCATAGGCTTGGCCTCTTTGCAGCAAGAACCCTTCTAGATCACTCCCATAAATAGTGCCGACGGTTGCCTTGTTTTCTCCTATGTAATTACCGTAGAGCGAAATAAGTCGTGCTTCCGTCACGTCCATTCCCCCCTCTAATCGTATCCCCAAATTCGTTTAAGCCGGGGTAACTCGGAAATGTGGAGATATCCACGTCAGTTTCCTCCTTGATCGCGTCAGCCATGAGGTTTCCAGTTGTAGTTGAACCGTCCGTCTCCCCCTTAGAGCTTAGCCTCACCTCCGTTCTGGCGATGAACTTCACCTTCCCCGACAAACGATTTAAACGTCCTATTCAGGTTCCGGTAGGTATGGTTGAGCTTAAACTCGCCAACGACGTCTTCAAGATAGGTAACTATAGCATCGTTTACCCTAGCATCGTTTACCCTAACATAGGTATTCTCCCCATCATCCCTGGCAGTAAACTCATACGAACTAGCTATGTACTCGTTCATGGCCACCTGGTAGGTCCTGTCCTCAGGTATCTCGATACCCGTGTAATCAGTAAGTATGACGTCTTCGACTTCGCCCCCCGGGTTAATTTGGACCTCGTACATAATCCCGGCCACCTTTATGTCGGTCGGACCACCGTCACCGTAATCATTTCTAATTAATGTCCTGATGTCTTCTGGCGTCATCTTGTAGACGAAGGTGTGGTTTCCAAACGGCTCCAGGTCGAATACGTCGCCAACCGTGAGGTCTCCGGCCTCCAGCTTGTCCACCCGTATACCATCACTGTTTTGGAAGGATACGTCCACTTCGTAACCCAAGGCCTTAAGTTGCGGAGAGCTAACTATAGCATCGTTCATCAAACATCCAAGGTTTTCCGTCCCCTCGATCGGCCTATCGAGGTGGTTTATCTTCCGGGAAAATATCTCTTCTACATCTTCCCGATAATCTCCTATCACCCTGCTTACGGCATCGTCCGACCCCTTGATGTCATCAATTTTCAGGAGCTTTCCACTCCTGTCTAGAACCTCCTGCTCTTCATCAAAAGTGATCGTGACCTGTCCCAGGTATTCCATATCCTCTTCCGCCTGTGTGATAAGCACGCCGTTTGTAAGAGATGGCTGGTCAACGACTGTAGCGGAGTTTCCTCCTACAATCACGTCGAAACTTCCTACCGCACCGGCCAACCCCCTGTCCCACTCGTATCCGAGGTGGGTCAATCCGATGGAAACATCGGACTCGCCACTCAGATAGCTGTACTTCTCTGCGGTCTCTATAGGATCCATGAACCGCAAACCGTACAGGTTTGTCGGCAGTGTCGAGGGATATTTCTCACCGACCTCCACCAACCCGAGAAAGGTCAACTCTGCTCCAAAGCCAGTCTTGATTTTTAAATAGGCCGGAGGACGAGAGATATCCGCCTCACTTTCGTCAACTGCAATATTGGCCAGGATGAAGTTAAACTCCGCGTTGTCCATATTCGCCAAAAGCCTCTTCTGCCCGTAATCGAACTCATGGTTGCCGATTACCGACAGGTCGACCTCGGCCGCGTTCATTACTTCGATCATCGGCTTGCCCCTCAGGTTTTACCATCAATGACGTACTCGTCTTCAACTGGGTTCCCGGTAAAGGAGTCTCCTGCGCTGACGAGTAAGATTTCGTCGTACTTCTCTTCCAAATTATGCTTGTACCAACTTACCCTGTCAAAATCCTCAATGACCCCGTGGGCGTCGTTTACGTGTAATATCGCCAGGGTATTTGTATCCTCAACTCCGACTCCCGTGGTAAATACGGCGAAAAAGGCGAGTAGTATGGCTAAAAGCGAAACAATCGATTTTACCTTTATTCTTTTCATGACCAGAACACCTCCCCTTGTGTTGAAGGTCCCGTACCAGGATAATCCCTTGAGCTATCCTAAGCACCCGGTCCAGCTACCACCTACCCTCCTTCCATCACCCTATCCCCATGATCGTTTAGGGTGACCTTTTCGACGCTTGCAACCTGTGAATAGTCGACCCCTGAACAGGCTCTAATTCCGCCCTCAACTCTCACGCCGGAGAATATCCTTACCGTCAGTCCATTTGCCTCTACTTCCATCTGGGATCCTCACGAACATACGTATTCTATGGATTTAGACCAGGTTCATTCTAGGATGACCAGGGGAAGATTTACAAAAAGCCTCAGCGAAAACAACACGATAAGGACGACGGCGCCGTTGCGATCCGCAGGCGGTTGAAAACAAAAGCCAGCGCGGAGAAATACCTGCCGCGCTGGCTTGAAGGCTCATCTTGAGGACGGGATTTCTCCTCCCTTTCCCCCCGGACTAGTAGTACTTCATGTACTTCTCGATCTCCCAGTCGGTAACGTTTGTCTTGTACTCAAGTTCCTCCTGCCGCTTCGCCCTAATGAAGTTCTCAAATATGTGTCTTCCAATCCCATCCCTGATCACTTCATCCTCTTCCAGTGCATCAAGCGATTCACCGAGACTTCCGGGGAGAGATCCAATACCCTTCCTTTTTTTCTGATCGACACCCATCTCATAGATATCCTCTTCAACTGGTTCGGGTGGCTCGACCTCTCTTCTGATACCGTCCAGGCCCGCCTTTAAGATGGCGGTAAATGCAAGGTAAGGATTCGCAGTGGGGTCCGGGCTTCTAAATTCTATCCTCGTAGAGACCTCCGGGGTGCTGGTATATGGGACCCTGACCAACACGGACCTGTTATGTCTACCCCAGGATATGTTCACTGGAGCCTCGTAGCCAGGAATAAGTCTCTTGTACGAGTTCACCGTGGGATTTGTCAGGGCGGTCACCGCATCTATGTGCTCCAGGAGACCCCCGATAAAATAGAGGGCTCTGTCGGATAGGTCGTAGGGGTTGTCCGGGTTGTAAAAACAGTTTTTTCCATCTTCAGTTAAGGATACGTGAACGTGCATACCGGACCCGTTCTCCTTGGCATAGGGCTTGGGCATGAACGTGGCATTTAGTCCACGGCGGAGGGCTATTGTTTTGGTGGTGGTTTTGAAGGTAATTAACTTGTCCGCCATGCTGACTGCCTCGTCATACCGAAAGTCAATCTCATGTTGACTGGGGGCGACTTCGTGATGAGCGGCCTCGATCTGAAACCCCATCTTTTCCAAGCTAATAACGATATCCTTCCTCGTCTCTTCCCCCTTGTCCACCGGCATCAAGTCGAAGTAACCGCCACGGTCGTGTAAGGTCGTCGAATTTCCTGCTGACTCCTTGCCCGAATTCCCCTTGAACAAGAAGAACTCCGGCTCGGGCCCCGCAAACATCTTTAACCCCATATCACCGGCCTCCTCCTGGGCCTTCTTCAGCACGTACCTCGGGTCGCCTTCAAATGGCTCCCCGTCCGGTGTCTGAACGTCGCAAATTATTCTCGCATTAGCGTATTCATCTCCGTTTCCTGTCGAAGACTTCCACGGGTAGATCTTCAACGTATCTACGTCAGGATAGAGGTACATATCCGATTCACAGATACGCGCGAACCCCTCTACAGATGATCCGTCAAACGCCTGCCCCTCTTTGAGCGATCGGGACAGTTCGTCTATGGGAATCTCAACGTCCTTCGGAATGCCCAGTATGTCGTTAAATTGCAGCCGAATGAACTTCACGTCCTTCTCCTCGAGGTAACTTTCAACTTCGTCTATCGCTTCGTCGTCTGGTTTAATTGCCAAAATTAGATCGACCTCCAACACTTAAAGAGTATTTTATTATAAGGAAATTATACTTATCTTTAGACATATGTCAAGTGTACCTAATAATATTGTATGTTTGTTTGATATTTCTCTAACTTGCCGTTCATTCATCGAGTTTCTGTGGTGGTAGCAGGGTGATATGATATAATATTTAACAACCTGGAGTCTGAGTCGGGCCTACCATATATTTGACTTCACGGAGGGTTAAAGTATGGAAGAAGAAGCACTTAACAGACAGATCATTAAGAGCCTAACCGAGGACGGAAGAAAATCTATCAGGGAGGTGGCGAGAGAACTTGACGTATCTCCATCTACCGTTAGCACTCACCTGGAGGAAATGATCGAACGTGGCGTGATTAAGCACTTCAAGCCGACTCTCGATTACGAAAAACTGGGAATGGACCTGACGGCGATAACAAAGATACAGGCAAAGGGGAGTGAAATCGTAAATATAGTCGATAGGTTGAAAAGAGAGGAGAGCCTGACCCACGTCTACGAAATTACCGGCGAATTCGATATTCTCGTCATCGGGAAGTTCTCCAGCCGTGAGAGCATGAACCGTCAGATAAAGTCAACTTTAAACCTCCCGGCGGTAGAGCGCGCCGATACATCCATCGTATTAAACGTGGTAAAGGAGGACGGCAACGCTCAGTTGACCTGACTTCCTGATCGGTTTTGGTCCGGATCTCATTAGATTTATATCTCCTTTTTTGTATACTTTAAGTCAAGATCACGTCCGTGGATGAACTACCCGGCCGGAAGGTTTTCATTTTACAGAGGTGTTAACACGAATATGAAGGACTCTACTTCTTGTTCCGATGGAGACAATCGACAGTCTGTTGTGGGGGAGAATCTTCAGTTACCGCTCGTTAACGGAGGGAAGAAAAATTACGTAAACCTGGACAACGCGGCCACTACTCCGCCCCTTCAGGCCGTTAACGAGAAAGTATCCGAGTTTTTGAAATACTATTCAAGCGTCGGAAGGGGTACTGGGTTCAAGTCACGGGTATCCACCACCGCGGTTGATGAGGCGAGAGACATCCTCGCTGATTTCGTCGGTTCCGACCGTGGCTATCACACTGTAATATTCACCAAACACGCCACCGAGGGGATCAACAAGGTATCAAAGAGGATCCCCTTCAGCGAAGATGACGTAATCATCTCCACCTGGCTGGAACACCACGCGAACATTCTCCCCTGGCGCCGGCTGGAAAAGGATTCTGGAGTAAAAGTCATCCACGCGGTTACCAATCCCGAAGACGGGACACTGGACGTGGACGACCTGTACGAGAAGATAGACCGATACCGAGACAACCTCAAGTTAATGACAATCACCGGGGGTTCCAACGTTACTGGTTACCTCCCCCCACTCAAAGAAATTTCCCGGGCAGTTCACCGGGTTGGCGCCTATTTCATGGTCGACGCCGCCCAGCTCGCCCCTCACAAACCCATCGATATGGGGAGCCCCGGGAGCCCGGACAGGATAGATTTTCTCGCCTTCTCCGGCCACAAGATGTACGCACCTTACGGCGTCGGCGTCCTCATCGGTCCGGAACACGTCTTCGAAGATGGGGAGCCCGAGCAACAGGGAGGGGGAGCGGTTGACCTCGTCTCCCAGGACTTCACCCTCTGGCGTCCTCCGCCGGCCAAGGAAGAGACGGGCACACCAAACGCCGTGGGAATCGTAGCAATTGCTTCTGCAGCAGACAACTTGACCGCAGTCGATATGGGCAACGTAGAAGATGCCGAAGAAAAGCTGACAACGTACACACTAGAAAGGCTGACTGAGATCGACGGCCTAACCTTATTCGGCCCCGGGGGCCCGAGCGCTGAGGACCGCCTCGGCATATTTACGTTCAACCTCAAAGGAATGAGCCACCACCTGGTGTCTGCTATCCTCAGTTACGATTATGGAATAGCAACTCGGAGCGGTTGCTTCTGTGCCCACCCTTACCTCCTGGACATGATGAGAGTCCCGAGCGATAGAATTAACGAGGTGAAGAAGCAAGTCTACTCCGGGGTAAAAGCGAACATAGCGGGCGCAGTTAGGGCGAGCCTAGGTCTTTACAACACCAGGGAGGACGTCGACAAGCTTGTCCAAGCCCTCCACGAGATTGGGGCTGACCCCGACAAATTCTCCGCTCGCTACCGGAAGGACGAACGGACTGGCGAGTACTTTCCCGACGGGGATCTGCCCGACTACAGGAAGTATTTCTCCGTCAGAGAATAATACCTACAGCTCATCAAGGCAAGATAGAAAGGGTTACCGTTCCAAAGGAGGACCATGTTCTGGAATGCTCTGTGGCAATCATTTTACGTAACGGTCTATGGTTTCCTGGTCGCAGTTGCTCTGCCTACCCCCTCAGAGGCAATGCTTGTTGCCGCCCCCGCCCTGCCAATACATTTAACCATATTCCTGTCCGGAATCGGAAAGACAATTGGAAGCTATGTCGCTTACTTTGCCGCGAGGAACCTCCTAACGAGCAACGTGGTTGAGGACAGGTTGCTCAAATGGTTTCATCTACAGGAACTTCACGAGAAGGTCGAGAGCGCCACCTTCTCAGCAGTAAAAAAATACGGATATGCAGGGCTCTTCGTTCTCCTCTGTATCCCCGGGCTACCTGATACTGCCTCTATCTACGCCTTTTCTTTTGTGCAGGTAAACAGAGTGTTGTTCCTCGCCCTCGTATTTTCCGCCTCGCTCATCAGGCTTTACCTCGTCTGGTGGGGGCTGGCAAGCGTCCTGAAGTTCATCTAACCGGTCACGTCTGGGTTCTCAAACTGTAACTTGTAATAGTCATAGAAACGGCCCTCCAGGTCCATCAATTCCGAAAAGTCCCCCTGTTCCCTGATCTCCCCATCCTCGATAAAGAGTATCTCGTCGGCGTTTACAATTGTAGACAATCTGTGAGCGATGATAAACGTAGTCCGCCCCTCAGAGACCCGCTCTATGGCCTCCTGGATTAATTTCTCCGTATAGGAATCGACCGAGGACGTAGCCTCATCCAGAATGAGTATCTTTGGGTCCCGGAGGAGCGCCCGGGCAATCGATATCCGCTGGCGCTGCCCGCCGGATAACTTGACACCCCGCTGACCTACCTCCGTTTCATACCCGTCCGGTGTCTTCTCGACGAATTCATCGACGTTCGCCTCCCTTGCGTACCGCTCTATCTCCTCGATACCGATATCCGGTTTCCCGTACGCAATGTTCTCACCTATGGTCCCGGAGAAGAGATAATCATCCTGCATAACGACGGAAATGGCATCTCGGAGGGCATAGATGTTCCAGTCCTGAACGGGGACGCCGTCCAATTTTACATACCCACTATCCACGTCATACAGCCGGGGCAAGAGCCTGACCATTGTCGTCTTCCCGGCCCCGCTAGGTCCGGCAAGAGCGACTGTAGTCTTCGGTGGCACGTGGAAGTCAATATCCCTGAGAACATCTTCTTCCTGTACATAGGTAAAATTCACGCCCTCAAATGCGACTTCGCCAGAAATTTCCTCCCGTGGCTTTTTGAAGTCACCGGGCGTGGTCACGATATCTGGTTTGATGTCGAGGTGAGAGAAGAACCTCTCCATGCTGGCAAAGAACCGGCTTAGTCGCTGACTTATCTGGACCATCCGTAAAATCGGTGCTCGGAACCGCAGGAGGTACGTGTAAAAAGCGACGATAGTACCTGCAGACATGGCACCCTGAGTTACAAGGTAGCCGCCGTAACCAAGCGTAAAGATAAGGCCCAGACTGTTGAGAAAATAGGAGACGGGACCTAACGTGGAGAAGTATTTTATGGCGGACGCGCGGGCCCTGTAGTGCCCCCTGTTTTTCTCCACAAACCTCTCCATCTCGTAGTCCTCGTTGGCAAAGGTCTTTATGACTTTCATACCCGCCAGGTTGTCCTCCAGTCTCTCGTTGAGTTGCGCCTTCGCCCGACGGTTACGCCGAAACGCCCTGTGCATTCGCCTTACTAAAAAGAAAGCAAAAATCCCCAAAAGTGGCGTGAAAGACAGAGCAATTAAGGTCAGTGGAACGTTCATCAAGAACAGGATTACTACAACCCCCGTCACGTTAGTCAACCCACCAAGAAACCCCTCCGGGCCGTGGTGGATAAACTCTTGAAGGAGGTTGAGGTCGTCGATAACGCGGGACATAAGTTCACCGGTCGTCTTGTTGTCATGAAACCGCATCGGCAGGTTCTGGAAATGGTTGTATATATCGTTCCGCATGTCGAACACTATACTCTGAGCCACCCGGTGACCAGCGTAGTTACAGATAATCCGGACGACGGCGATAACGGCAAATGTCCCCAGGGCCCAGAGAGATATTGTCATGATCCCCGACAGGTTCTTGGAAGGAATGGCACCGTCGATCAACCTGCGAAGCAGGATCGGGGGAACCAATCCGGCTAACGCTCCAATTACGTGGAGCAGCTGGACGGGAAGATAGGAGGCGACCTTCGGCTTCAGGTACTCCCTGGCAAACCGCTTGAGCAAGTACGATTTATTGTAATCTGAGAGACTCTTCCTCTCCTCGGCTTCTGGCATACACCCTCCCAAGTCCTAACCACATTCAAGAATCATCTTAACTTTCAAAGACTTCCTCCAAAGCTAGCAGGCCGGGCCGACTATTCTGAAATCGTCTCCTCGATCTCACAAAGCTCTTCGGCAACCTTCCCCCTGTTCTTGGCGGCTGCGATTACCTTCTCCTTCCACGTACCCCTCCTAAACCAGAAATAGGCGATAAACAACCCTGAGACGTTGGAGATTATGAACGCGGTCCACAGTCCATTCACCCCCATGCTTTCCGATAGAATCATTGCCGCAGAATACCTGATTACGCCGAGGGTAATAATTGCTATTGCTGCTGCCACCATGGTTTTCCCGGCCCCTCTAAACCCTCCGGAAAAGACCCTCTGTGCACCCACAAACCCAAAAGTCAAAGAGATATATCGTAAAAACTCCGCCCCCACATGTACAACCTCTTTATCGGGGCTAAAAATGGAGACTATGAAGGGTGCAAACAGGAAGGTAAACAGCCCCAGCAGACTCATAACGATAAACATTGCCTTTGAAGCAAGGTAATTTGCCCTTTCGGCGCGTTCGTACTTCCCCGCCCCGATGTTTTGGCCGGTTACGGTCTCCACGCTCTGCGAGACGGCGAGGGCAGGAAGAAATACAGTTGAGAAGACCCTTATTCCCACCCCGTACCCGGCAACGACGCTCGTGCTAAATCCACCTACTACCGACAGCATCGCGTTTACGGACAAGGCTCTACCTGTGCTCTCAACCGAGGCGGGTACTCCTATATCCACTATCTTCTTGAAGAACTTGAAATCCGGCAACATGTACGACAGTCGTACCTTTAAACCTTTTCTCCCCGTAAAGAGTATCCACAACCCGATTACAAAGCCCAGGCCCCGGCAGAATATCGTGGCCACGGCAGCACCCTGAACACCCATTTCGGGAAACCACAGCCAGCCGAAGATCAAGAACGGGTCAATTAACACGTTCAATAGCACCGTTACGAACATGATCAACATGGGGGTAAGCGTCTCCCCAAACCCCCGCATTAACGCGATGAAAACGGAGTAACCAAAGATAAAGATCATTCCAAGGGTCACTACCTGCATGTATTCTGTAGCCAGCGGGATTACTTCTGGAGAAGCACCCAGGAGTTTTAGAATTGGCGTGAGAAGGAAGAAACCACCGATTCCTAGAATGATTCCTACGACAACTGTAAAGATCAAAGTCTGCGACGCAGCGTACTCTACTCTATCCCGTCTACCCGCACCTTCGTACTGGGCGACAAGGACACTTCCCGCCACGGAGACCCCCAGGCCGAGAGAGATAAACAGGAAGACCATGGGATAGGAGAACGTTATAGCAGCAAGCGCCTGCTTGCTTAGCCGTCCCACCCAGAAAGTGTCAACCAGGTTGTACGCAGTCATCAACAAGTTCGTGATGACGACGGGGAGTGAGAGGTAAAAGAGGGGCTTCCCCAGACTCCCCGAGGTTAAATTTATATCCTCTTTGCTCCGGAATATTTTTTTCAGTCTCATGTACTCTACCTAAAAACGATGAATATATCTTATGAGATCAAAGAATTTGGAGGGCTGATCCCATGCCTCCGGTTCTACGATCCTTCGATTTCGGTTCTATTAAGTATGAGGCAAGAAGAGGTTAAATCAACCGTCAGTCACCAAGAAACCCCTAAATTCAAGAGGACGGTAAGGCTAAATGGGTGACCGAAAAATTCATCCCAAACAGCAAGTTGTCGTTGTCAAATTGAACTTACCGTCTATAATTTGTTAGACTGAACCCGTGGGATGGAGATCGCAATATCTTGAAGCAATTACAAATGGAGGCAAGAAGATGGCAGGACAAATGAAGAAAATTCTCGTTATTGGGGCGACGGGCCAGATCGGATCGGAGCTCGTCTCCCACCTGAGAGAAGATTACGGAGAAAACTCCGTAATTGGAACGTACAACAACACCGACCCCTCTGGCGACCTGCTTGACGGACCAATGGAGAAATTGGACGTACTCAACGCAGGGAGGATAGGGGAAGTTGTTGACAAATATGAAGTAGATTCGGTTTTTCACCTCGCTGCGATACTCTCAGCTAAGGGAGAATCCAACCCGCAACTGGCGTTCAAGGTTAACGTTATGGGTACGTTTAACGTGTTGGAGGTGGGGAGGAAACAACAATTAAACAGGATCGTAATTCCCAGCTCCATAGGCGTGTTTGGTCCTGAAGTGCCGCGCGAAAAGGCACCGAACGAAACCGTTCTCAGGCCAACATCTATGTACGGCGTGACCAAAGTGACCGGGGAACTTCTGGGTAATTATTACTTCAACAAGTACGGACTGGACGTTAGAGGAGCACGCTTCCCGGGGATCATCAGTTACAAGACACTGCCTGGAGGGGGAACAACGGATTATGCGGTAGAGGCATTTTACAAGGCAATTGAAGATCGTCACTACAGCTTCTTCGTCAGGGAGGACACGAGGCTACCGCTTATGTACATGCCAGATTGTACGCGGGCTTTAATTGAACTCGCCCAGGCGGATCTTGAGGACTTAAATTACCACGCCGACTACAACGTATCCTCGCTAAGTTTTTCAGCAAGAGACCTTGCTGAAGCCATCAGAAAGCGGATCCCCGAGTTTAGCTTCGATTTCCAACCCGACGAACGCCAGGAGATTGCGGATTCCTGGCCCAATTCCATGGACGATACTCCCGCGAGGAAGGATTGGGGCTGGCAGCCTCGGTTCGGATTGGAGGAGATGACTGACGACATGATAGACAAGCTAAAGGAAAAACTGGACGAGCATGAAAGGAAGTAACACTTCTGAAGAAGTCGATTCACGCCTTTATTACACAAAGCAAGAGGAGGTAGCAAACAGCGCCTCCCATGGCCTCGGTGCCCTGTTGAGCGCTATCGGCTTCTTCTTCTTGATCGTGAGGGCACTACCCCTTGAAGATACCTGGAGCGTGGCAAGCGTATCCATCTTCGGCGCAACTTTGTTCCTCGCCCACCTCGCTTCTACGTTCTACCATGCCTTCCGGTCAGAAAAGGTGAAACGGGTCCTACAGCTAATCGACCATGGGGCGATCTATCTTCTGGTAGCGGGGACGTTTACGCCATTTTTGCTGATAACTCTCAGGTCGGCCATGGGCTGGTTGATGTTCTCACTGGTGTGGAGCTTTGCCTTCATCGGGATTATCTTCAAAAGCCTATTTATCAATAGGTTTCCGAAGTTTGGTGCGAGCACCTACGTCATTATGGGGTTTCTTTCCATCTTTATAATGAAAAGCCTCTATATTGATCTACCACTCGCCGGTTTTCTCTGGATCCTGATCGGCTGTGCGGTTTACCTCCTCGGCCTGATCTTTCTCGGATGGCACAGCCTACCCTACAACCACATGATCTGGCATATATTCGTTATGGGGGGGAGCGCAAGTCACTTCGTCGTGATTTACTTCTACGTGCTCCCCAGGGGCTGAGTGCCCGGGGATAACCTGAAAGGCTTTCCCGTTCAATACTCCCGGTAAATCCTTCCGGGGGGAATTATTTTTACGTCAAATGGAGGGTCCTCTTCCGATATCACTTCCTCCGCGATCTCTTTGTAGTTCTTCTTGTACCTTGTCGAGATGTGCATGCAGATCATCTTTTTCTTTACACCAGCTTCTATGCCCACCCGGAGTGCCTCCCTAATGGTGGCGTGCTTGTACTGCTTACGGTCCTCTTCCTTAAGAAAGGTGGTGTCGTGACAGAGAACTTCTGTACTGCTGACGTCCTCGGGGTTGAGAGGCACGGAATCGCCCCCATAGGAGAAAAGCCTCTGCCTGTAGTCCTCGGTGATTGCACCCCTACCCCGCGACCGGGCGATATCCCGGATCTCCTCCTGGGATTTATCCCGAAACTCCGGCTTTAACCGCTCCCTCTGCTCCACAATATTGTACCCCAGTGATGTCTCCCCCCGAGAGTGTTCGGTGGCAAAGGCGTTAATCGAGCGGGCGGACCGCGACCCCTCTTCCCCAAACAGGTGAACTTCGTCCCCACCCTGGAGGGGTATCCAATCGAGACTGTAACTAATATTACTGTTAGTCCTATACATGTAGTTCATCAATTCAGATATGTGAAAGTTATTCCTCGGGTAATAAATCGAGAGAGGCTTGAGCTTGTCCCCCATCGCGTTGTTCCTGATGTTTATCATGCTTACCAGGCCAGCGATGTGGTCCGTATGTCCATGTGAGAGGAAGATTTTCTCTATCGCAAAGGTCTTGTTGCCCATTATGCTACTAACGCTCTCCCCGGCATCAAACAACAACCTATCGGGACTATAGTAAAGCCAGCTCGAGTAGAGGGCTTTGGAGTAGGACAGTAATTTCATGGCTGACGACCCCGCTTAGCTTTCGTTAAATCCGCTGAGAAAGGAATCGATATTCCTTCCAAGGTCCTCACCCACGTAACCGCCTTCCAGAACGCCAAACGCAGGGAGGTTCAAGCCGGCAAGCAAGCTTCCAATTTCTTTGTATACGCCCGTCGATAAGCCAACGGACGCCAGGGGGTCCGCCTTATGGCCGTCAAATCCCGCTGACAGGGCCAACTGTTCAAAGTTGGAAACGTCGATTTTATCCAACGCCCCCCTCAACACCTCCATATATTTCCTATCTCCGGTAGACGGGGAAATGGGAAAATTAATCGCATTCTCTATCGTCTCGGTCCCGGTACCGGGGAAGGCGGGCGACCTGTGCAGGGAGATATATACTACCTGATCATCGCCGAGGAAGATGTCCTGAGTGCCGTTTCCGTGATGGGCGTCAAAGTCCACTACCAACGTCTTAACTCCAGATTTCTTTACAGCAATCGCCAGGTTGTTAAAATAGCAAAAACCTCCGAGAAAGTCCTTCCCAGCATGGTGGCCCGGTGGCCTCATCAATGAGAGGTTATCCGTCTGCTGTGCCGTTATCCCTCCCCCGGCGGAAAGAAGTGCATGATGAAACAGGTTGTCATACTTCGGGCAATCCGGGTCCATAAACGTCTTGTTTTTTACCTTCTCAACAAAGGGTTTTTCGTGTACAGTCAGCAAATCGTCATAGGTAGCTTCTTCAGGAGATGTCGTCTCGTACTTATCCTGGAGGTACTGATAAGCGACCTTCACTCTCTCCGGACTCTCCGGATGCCCAGCAGACCGATACTGCAATGCCTCTTCGGAAAAGACTAAATCCATGATCCTCCAATATATACTTAGGCTCTTAGCCGGGGAGAATTACCCGGCCGAGTTGTGGAGCTCCTCTTCCATGCTCAGGTATTCACCGTATTTCTCCTCAAGTCGGTCCATCTCCCCTTCTATCTTTTCGTGTTTGTCTTCAAGCGATTTAGGGACTTCTCGTCCCACCTTCGTATAGTAGTCGTAAAGCGCCTCTATTAGCCCGTCCGCAGCGAGGTTAGAACAGTGCATTTTGACCGGGGGGAGGCCGTCTAGTTCGTCAGCGACCTTCCTGTTGGTAATCTCAACAGCCTCTTCCAGCGTCTTACCCTTGGCGATATCAGTAATCATTGAAGAGGTCGCTATAGCGGCGGTACAGCCGAACGTCTCCCAGGATATGTCTTCAATTACACTATCTTCTCCTCTATCGCTAACTTTAATATATAGCCACATCACGTCACCACAGGCGGGATTTCCCACCTTTCCCACCCCGTCCGGTTCTTCCATCTTTCTCTGGTTACGTGGATTGTTAAAGTGTTCCATTACCTTCTCGGTATACATTTACCTCACCTCAATTATGATGTTCTTTTCTCGGGGCCGGGCCGAGGGAGTCACTCGGAAAAGGGAGACGCACGCCGTAATTCCTGGATAACCCCGGGGATCTTTTCCAGGAAGTAGTCGACTTCTTCTTCAGTCGTATCTCTCCCCAGGGTGACCCTCAGACTCCCATGAGCAAGGGTTATCGGTACGCCAATAGCAAGGAGAACATGGCTGGGCTCAAGGCTCGGCGAGGAACAGGCGCTACCCGTGCTGGTGGCAATCCCGTAGTTATTCAGCTTCATGACGATCGATTCCCCTTCCACGTATCGGAAGCTAAAGTTTGCGTTGTTGGGTAACCTGTCCTCTCTGTCCCCGTTTAAGATCGTCTCCGGTATCTCCAAGACCCTGGAAATTATCCTGTCCCGTAACTCCTCCTGTCGATTTGCTTCGTCAGGCATCTCCCCGTAGTTTACCTCGGCGGCCTTTGCCAGGCCAACGATTCCGGGGACGTTTTCCGTCCCGCTCCTCTTTCCTCCTTCGTGTCCGCCACCGTGAATCAGTGGCTCCATCCTCACACCCTTCCTGCGATAGAGAAAGCCAACCCCTTTCGGTCCATAAATCTTGTGTCCGGAGGCAGACAAAAGATCCACGTCTTCGAGCTCGAGAGGAAACTTGCCGAAAGCCTGCACCGCGTCCGTATGAAATAAACACCCATTTTCCTTAGCGACTCTAGCCAGCTCTTCGATCGGCTCCACCGTCCCTATCTCGTTATTAGCATACATTATGGAAACGAGCTTTGTCTCGTCTCGTATGGCGTCTTCAAGGTCGTCCGGGTTTACCAGGCCATTCTCGTCAACGGGGAGGTAAGTTACCTCGTGTCCATTCTTTTCCAGCCACTCAAACGAGTGCAGGACCGCATGGTGCTCTATCTCCGTCGTGATGAAATGGGACTTCCCTTCCCCGGCAAATGCAACACCTTTTATTGCCAGGTTATCGGATTCGGTCGCACCAGATGTGAAGATGATCTCATCTGAGTCGACCCCAAGCAGGTCCGCGATAACGTCCCGGCTGTAATCTAGCCCCTCCGTTTTGGTCTCTTCCGCGAGAGAGTAGAGACTGGAAGGGTTGCCATATCTCTCCCTGAAATACCTGCTTACTTCCTTCTCAACTTCCTCTGCCACCCTCGTAGTCGCTGCATTATCTAGATATATGACGTCTTCCATATTTACCACCGAAAAAAAGTATACAAATATAGTCCACTATTATCAACGACACATCCGATCGGAACAGCCGGCCGATAATCAGAGACTAGGGGGGTCGGTTGTTGAGAGTTACCTTCTCCTCTTCTATAATTAAATCACTCAAATTGGGGATGTAGCTCAGCTGGGAGAGCGCCGCGTTCGCAACGCGGAGGTCGGCGGTTCGAGTCCGCTCATCTCCACCAAGTTACGACCATCAGAGTTTCTCGCTGAGGTCGTCGATCTTCTCTTCTAAGTTACTTACCTTTTGCTTCAACTCCTGCAGTGACTGCATTACCTGGGGGTCTGCTCCCCGGTTACCGCCCATTCCTCCCATCTGACTCATGATTTGCCCCAAACCTCCCATAGCACCCATGCCACCGGCTCCACCCGGTGAGGACCCTCCAAGATCATCTCCAAGGCTCTTACGAAGTTCGTCGTTAAGGTCGTTATCTTCCTTCTCCTCGTTCGTTTCTTCTCGTTCTTCTTCGTTCTCTTCCATATTAACCCTCCTGTGGGTTAGTTAAGTTAATAATAAATTAAGTGATCTACGAACCAGCTTTCAATGCCATTCGGGAAAAGTAAATGAAGGGTCCTAGTTAACCTCTCCTGGCAGAGAACACGAGGAGTTCAGCGCGGTTTCAGCTATGTTATTCCCGTATTCCTTGACCCTGTCTATACTGTCAGAAACTATTCCCAGGAGTTGGGCAGTCTGTGGGTCAAGTTCCCTGATCGATTTGTCCAGGCTAAGCAGGCTGCTTTCTATATTCTCGCCCTCGCCTAATGCTGTATTGGCGATCTCGATGTCCCGTTCTGTAAGTGCCTCGACAGCCATATCGACTATGTTTAGTGCCTGCTCTGCAGTTTCGTTTATCTCCTTAGCTATCGGTTCGGAAATTTTCTCGTTCAGCGAAGGGGAAATCTTCGCAATTTTACTCGCGTGGTCGGCAATTCGCTCCAACTGTTTCGCAGCCGTCTGATAGTCGAAGTACCTGGCACGATTTACCTCTTTTCCACTCCTTTCTACAATTGTGTACAACATCACCCTGAATCTACGGGCAAGGGCAAGGAAGAGGCGATCTACGTCGTCGTCCCTATCCTCTACGTCCTTGGCCAGTTCTGCATCGTGATTTATCAGCGCTTTCATAGTGTCAAAGAACATCGACCTAGAAATCTGATAAATACGAGACAGGGTCTCGTTGATCGACAACTCCGAGAGGTCGGAGAGATTTCTGATGATTATGAGGTCAGACGACTCCTCGACGATTTCCGGTCCGATCAAAGATTGAATGGTCGTTCTTATCGTACTCCTCTGGCTCGAGGTTATCTGTTCACCGGTTATTCGGATAACCTCGTATCCGGCAATATAAAGAGATATTATACTTCTAGTCAGCGGTGCTCCGTCCTTGTTGTCCAGCTCAAGTTTGCCGACCTTCTCCTCTTTCCCCAAGCCAGTCTTGGGCTGCATAACCATTGTATTGGGCTTAATGCTGACCATTTGCACTTCCATCCCCGGCTCCAGGCCTATACCCTCTGCCCAGTTCTTCGGAAGCGTAACCATAAACGTAGATCCACCAGTAATCTGGACCTTACGGCTATACATATTATCACGTCCTCTTATATTTACTAGGTATCGTTAGAATATATTCGTGGAAAACTCGTATTTTCTATATTTATATAGAATAAGTGTACGGATACCTACAATACTTTTCCAGTTGTTATTTCTAGTTTTTCTCCTCTTTCTCTATATGAGACCCAGACAAAAAGCCCCTCTGGCCAACCTCAGAGACACCCCACTTGCTACCTATCGGTCTTGGTACAGGTCCGGTCGCAGCATCTCGGCCATTGCAAATATCAGGGCATTCCTGTAAGCGGTGGTCCGCGTAATCACTCCCTTCGTAAAGATACCGATTGCTCCGGGGCCCTTTTTGACCTCCTCTTCTCCCGTTACCTCGTCCATGATCGGGCCGAGTTCTTCGCCGTCTCTCAGCCGTCGGGCAATGCTCTCGGGAAGCTTTAGCCTGCCTCCTCCGCCAAGATATCTTGAGCCATCGTCCTTGAGAATACACCCCCAGCCGGTCAAAAACATTCCGTACGCCGTATCGTGTGTGGACCCCTCGAGACCGACGCCTAGACCATCCCCTCCATACCTCAGAACATTTCTCGCCCTGGTTATTGCTCCTTCTATGGCCTCTGAGTCAGAGGTCGGTTGGTCCGATACGCCGGAGTCTACGTCAAGACTCTCGACCTCCACCGTCCACCCAACCAGGTCAAACGCCTCTCTCGCCGCCTGATACTTTACCGGATTCTTGCTTCCAACCTTTATCTTTTCCACGCTAACACCTCTTGAAGGAAGGGAAATGAATTTCGTCAACCGAGTCCGAAGAACTTGAAAAGTAGGATACCGTCATCGGTCCGCTTACGAAGTTCCTTAACCTTACCCTTTATTGCTTATCACCAAAAAAATATTAATAATTATTAATACTCATTTCACTTCATAATACAGAATTGGGAATCGTTATGATCGAACTCTATAATTAGTCTGGAGGTGAGATAAATGGCACTTGGCGAGGAAGTCGAGGAAATGGGACAGATAGACGGTGGGCTTGTAAACGAGCACGGCACTATTACCGTTTCTGATAAGGTTGTGACCGGCGTAGTAGCCGCAGGTGCAGCACAGATAGAAGGACTGGGCCAGAAGAAATCTACGGTCACGGAGGATATAGCTCGTATCTTCGGAAGCAAGCGAAGGGGAGTATCCATCAAATTCGACGGAAACGAGGTAGAAATTACGTTAAAAATTGCTGTAAAACAGGGTTATCCTGTCCACGAGGTTGCCAAGAAGACCCAGAAAAAGATCAAGGAAGACGTGGAGACGAAGACCGGCCTCACGGTAAAGAACGTTGACGTATACGTGCAGAAACTTCAGGAAACGGGAGAGGAAGTAAACGAGACTGCCGGAGAAGAGAGTGGGGAATGAGCTTAGCTCTTGTCGAGAGACAATTTAGCGGTTAAAATATCTCCCCGTCACTCGTGGAGGGGTGGGCGAGTGGACGAAACCACCGGTCTTGAAAACCGGAGAGCCTTTTCGGGCTCCGTGGGTTCGAATCCCACCCCCTCCGCCAGAAGGTTACTTTGTCTTTTTTTCGAGTCAGCT
>JAGXLQ010000099.1 GCA_018334595.1 Candidatus Bipolaricaulota bacterium
GCAGGAGTGATCGGCGTTGTCCTTGGGTTTGCGGCCCAGAGCACGCTATCCAACATGATTGCGGGGATAGTCCTGTCCTTTTCACAACCCTTGCGGCTCGGAGACGCCGTTATCCTGGACAATGATTTTGGCTATATTGAAGAGATCACCTTGATGCAAACATTCATCAAGACCTGGGACAACAGAAGGATAATTGTGCCCAACGACGTTCTCAGCAACAGGATAATCCACAACTGGTCAATCAAGGACCCCAGACTTCTTGCCGCCACGCTCGTCTACGTAGATTACAGGTGCGACGTGGACAGGTTAACGGGGTGGATTGTTGACGCGGTCAAGAGCAGTGGTAACTGGAATGGTGAAGGCGAACCCGTAGTTCAGGTGATTGATTTTTCTGAAAAAACGGCTACCGTACGAGCGCTGGCCTGGGCTGAAGACCCTCCGTCGGCCTGGGGTTTAAGATGTGATATTAGGGAGAGACTGATGGAGAAGTTCAGGGAAGAAGGTGTAGACTATCCCAAATTGCGGGTAACGGTGGAACAGGAGGAACTGGCGAATTCCTTTGGTGGCACCCGCGGGAGCTAGAACCAGTCCTTTGACTTAAAGTAAACAACCATCCCCACTGTGACTAGCCCCATTACCCCCAGTACCCAGAAGTAGCCCCACTGCCAGTCCAGTTCAGGAATAAATGAAAAGTTCATCCCGTACACCCCGGCGATGAACGTCAGGGGGATAAAGATAGTGGCTATAATGGTTAAGGTCTGCATTACCTCGTTCATTCGATTGGAGATGGAGGTCATGTACATGTCTCTAGTGCCCGAGATCAGTTCGCGATAGTTTATCAGAAGTTCTATGCACCTGGTGAGGTTGTCCTCGATATCACGAAAATATACCTTCACCTCGTCGCTCACCAGACCCGGAGACCTCCGGGTCAGTTTCCCGATCTCGTCTCTAAGGGGGTTGATGACCCTCTGCAAGTATAAGATTTCACCCCGGACGTCGGAAATCTTTTGCAGTATCTCTTCTGAAGGATTGTCGAGTATGCTATCCTCGATCTCTTCCACTCGATGGTCGAATCCCTCAAGAATGGTCAAAAATCTGTCTACGCTGTAATCGACTATTGAGTGGGCGAGAAAGTCCGGGCCCTTGGTGATGAACGGCGTCCCTCCCTTATTAAGTTTCTCGGAGATTTCCTCAATTGACTTGATATCCTCCCTGTGGACGGTGATGAGGAAGTTTTCACCCAAAAAGAGAGCGAGCTGGAGGCTGTCGACCTCACCTTGCTCCAGGTCGGGGTTCGGAGTCCTGATGATGAGAAAGATGTAGTCGCTAAACAATTCGAGCTTAGGTCGCTGTCGCTTGTTTTCGCTATCCTCAATCGATAGGGGATGGAGGCCAAAGTCCTCAGATATCTCTTCCAGTTTGTCGAATTCGCTCCCTTCGATATCTATCCAAATAAACCCCTCCTCCTCTCTTATCCACCTGAGGCAGTCGTCCAAGTCCGAGACGGATTCTACTTTGTCCTTTTGGATGAGATAGCTTTTCATGACAGATGTTCCTAGTCGTTGACCATTTGATATTCTTCCTCAAAGAAGACGTGGTTGTCCCTCTGGGGAAAGGGGATCTCGATTCCTTCCTCTGTAAATCTGGAATCGATTTTCTTTCTAATGTTGTTGCTCGCCTCGATCCTGTAGGCGGGCGAGGGGACCCAGACTCTAAGTTCGAAATTTAGTGAAGAGTCGCCATGTTCCTTGAAGAAAACCTCAGGAGAGGGTTTGGGCATCACGTTTTGCTCGCTTTCGGCAATTTCGAGCAGAATATTCTCTACCAGATCCACGTCCGTGCCGTAAGCTACTCCGATGGGTATGCGTAACCTGAGGGTCGTATCGCCACCGTAGGACCAGTTGGTAACGCGCTCACTCACCAGGTCTGAATTGGGTACTATTATTGACTCGTTGTCAAAGGTAGTCACGATAGCTACCCTGAACCTGATTTCGGTCACCCGACCAAGGAGTCCATCGAGCTCGACGATATCTCCGACCTGTACCGGGCGCTCCATCAGAAGTATCAATCCAGAAGCAAAGTTGGAAAATATGTTCTGCAGACCGAACCCGATTCCAATTCCGAAGAGACCACCGAAGACGGTCAGAACGGAGAGGTCGAATCCGATCATTTGAAGTCCAATTAAGAACCCAAGGACGAAAATTACGTACTTTATGAGCCGGGAGAGCGTATATTGAGCACCCTGCTCTATTTCGGTCTTTGAATAAACGTTCCGCTGGAGTAGTCTGATAACCAGCCTTGATACGCCAACGGAAACGATAATCACTATGGCGAAGTAGACAAAGGAGACGATCGATACCCCTTCGCCCCCGACAGCGAACATTGGTTTCTGTAAAATATCCCACATTGAGTTAAACACGGCTTGAGTCTCCATATGCCCCCTCGTTGATAGAAGTCTTGTCGAAGATTAGGTCCCGGGAAAACTTAAATGGCGTCACTGTAAATTGGATTAAGGAAGTTGAATTCGATTAACACTCCAGGAACTCTTTCAAAAAAAAGACCTATATGAAAATATATTTTTACTCTGAAAGAGTTCTCATCGGGTCGAAAAACAAGCCTGGGCTTCGAAGGGTTGATGAACCACCGATCGGTCTGATCATCTTCAACGGGTGATACCCGTGCTACTTGTTTTTGTAGCCCTCCTGTCCAGTGGGCTTCAGGTTTGTTGCAACTTTCTCTCTAAAGCCCTTTCCTGCCTTGAATTTCGGAACTACCTTGGCATCTATATTGATCTTTTTTCCGGTCTGGGGGTTTCGCTTCACGGTTGCCTTCCTGGAGTTGGGCTTGAAGGTGCCGAAGTTGATTAACCTTACTTCCTCGCCCTCTGACACGGTTTCCATAATTGTGTCGACCATCGACGTAACCAGTCCTCTACATTCTTTTTTAGTGCACTCGTTTTTGCCGTAGAGTTCGTCCACTAGTTCGCTCTTGTTCATCTTCTTTTACCCCCTTTCATAAGATACGGTTCATTATATAGCAGATTTCGCGGTAGTTCAATTTTACAGGAGATTGGCAGGTTTCTCGGAAGGATCTTTCCCGTTTGATCAGTTTGTCATCCTTCGGTATCCTTGTAAGGATGTTTCATAATAACAAGTGAGGTGAGGCTTATGCCTCTAGAGAAAATGCAACAGGTTTTGACTGATAAGCTGGAAGAAATGAAGGAGGATGGGACCTTAAAAGGTGACGAGTTGGTTATAACGGGTATCAAAGATCCTGAAGGTGGAAACGCCCCTAGGTACTACGTAAAGGGTGAAGAAGGTGGGTTCTTGAAGATGAACTCAAACTCCTATCTTGGCCTCCATCTAAATTCCGAGGTTGTCGAGGCCGAAGAGAAAGCTTCGGAGATTTTTGGGTCCGGTCCGGGTGCAGTCCGATTTATTCACGGAACCTACGAACCCCACGTAGAACTCGAGGAGAAGCTGGCTGACTTTCATGGCAAGGAATCCTGCATGATCTACTCTTCCGCCTATGCGACCATGACCGGAATTATTCAGCCCCTTACTTCGAAGGAGACCCTTATCCTTTCCGACGAGCTTAACCACAACTGTATCATTAACGGGATCAGGATGGCCAAGCCAAAAGGTAAGGGGATATTTGATCACCTCGACAATGACGACCTGGATGCGAAGTTGAGCGAAGCGGTTGGAGAATACGACCGAGTTATCGTCATTACCGACGGGGTATTCAGCATGAGGGGTGACTATCCCGACCTCCAGGAACTGGTCAGTACGGTCAAGAAGTACGATTCGGAGTTCCAAGACGGTGTATTTACGATTATGGACGATTCTCACGGAGTCGGCGCCTATGGAGAAACCGGGCGGGGGACGTCCGAGATTACCGGAGAGGATGATATAGACTTAATCGTTGCCACTATGGGTAAAGCCCTGGGGGTAAACGGGGGTTACGTCGTCACAAAGAGCAGGATAATCGACTACCTCCGCGAGACATCGCCCTTCTACATATATTCCAACCCCATTACCGCCCCTGAGGCAAGTGCAGCGATAAAGTCCCTGGAAATAATCGAGAGCGACGAAGGTCGGGACATGCTTTCGCACCTGCGAGAGATGACCAATTACTTCGAAAAAGGCCTGAAGGACATCGGCCACAAAGTGATCGAGGGGCCCCACCCGGTCGTCCCGTTGATGGTTGGGGATACGAAGAAAACCAGGGACCTCGTCGAATATCTTAAGGATAACAAGGTTCTGGCAACGGCCATAGTTTATCCCGTCGTGCCTCGTGGAGACGAGTCCATAAGGTTCCAGATCTGTGCAGACCACACGACGGATGATCTTGATTATGTGCTGGAGACTATAGATAGCTTCGAATGACCGGAGCTTATCGTGCTCAGTAGAGAGAAAGGGTAGCCTTGGTGAGAACCTACGAAACAATAGATTGCGGGATAACGGATTACGGGGATAGCCTGGAGCGTCAAAAGGAGTTCTTTCAGGAGAGGAAGGACGACCTGTCGGGAGATAGGCTGTTGATTACAAGACATAGGCCGACGATAACCCTGGGTAAATCCTCGGACCGGAAGGATATCCTGGCCAGCCGTTCTTTTCTTGAGGAGCACGGCGTGACTTTGCATGAGATAGGACGGGGTGGAGGGGTTACATACCATGGGCCCGGCCAGCTCGTCCTCTATCCGATCTTTGACCTCAGGTCTTACGGGAAGGACCTACGGGGGTTCATAGCCCGGCTCGGTGACTCCATGGTGGAGACTACCGAGTTCTTCGGGGTTGAGGCGGAGTTTCGGACGGGCGACCATGTGGGGGCCTGGTTACGAGGTAAGAACGTCAAACTTGGCTCGATTGGGATTCAGGTCCGGAACTGGTATACGATGCATGGGTTGGCCCTTAACGTCGACCTGGACCCAAAAAAGTCGTCGTCAATACGGCCTTGTGGCCTTCCCGGAGTTAAATATGGATCCCTGTGTGATTATGTTGACGCCCCGATGCAGGTGGTTACGGAAGTCCTGCTGGAGAAGTTCGAGGATAATATGACAAAGTTAAGGGAGGGGAGATGAATTCTATCCCCAAGTGGATAAAGACTATAGCGCCTGGAGATACGGATAACGAGAGACGGGTAAGTGCCAACATCGGCCGCTATAACCTGCACTCCGTTTGCGAGGAAGCTGACTGCCCAAACCAGGGCGAGTGCTGGAAGGACGGGACCGCTACGTTTCTACTGCTGGGAGACACGTGCACGCGTAACTGTAAATTTTGCGACGTCAAGACCGGAAACCCCGATGGGGCCCTGGATGAGGACGAACCGAAGCACCTGAGACGGGCCGTCGAGGAGTTGGGGCTGACCTACGTCGTGTTGACATCGGTGGATCGGGATGACCTGCCGGACTACGGAGCGGGGGGCTTTAAGAGGTCGATAGAATCACTGTTGGAGATAGACGACCCACCCTTAATAGAGGCTCTTATCCCTGATTTTTCCGGTGATACCGGTCTATTGACAGAAGTAGTCCCCCC
>JAGXLQ010000100.1 GCA_018334595.1 Candidatus Bipolaricaulota bacterium
TGGTCTACTGATAAAGGGTTTCGGCATCACCGGGATAAACCTAGGAAACGTACACCTTTCATCGCTTACCGCCCTACACGAGAACCTGTTTAGGCTATCCACCGAGAAAGACATCGACCTACACGCTTCCGACTACGTGTTAAGTCCCGACCCAGTATACTCCGGACTATACGTGGAGACCGACTACGACGAGGTGACCTCCATAGTGGCTAACTTCGAGGAGGTACCCATAGACCTCGCCGCCGACGTCTACTTCTATCTAAACCACCCCGAGTACTTCGGCTTTGGTCTGTTTACGGGCACTGCCAGATACGAGATATCGGACCAGTTCTCACTGGGGGCAGGTGTAGAGGTAGGGTCAGATGCGTTAAAGCAGGTGAGGTTTGGGTTTGACTACTACTTCTAGGAGGGAATAAATGAGTAAACGTAACGTTATCTTGTTGGTAGCGCTAGTCGCCTTTGGTCTGATAATCACGGGAGTTGTAGGGTATGGCCAGCTCCAACCCGGGGAAAAGGTAAGAAACCTGGATACAGGGGAGCAATTTTCGACCATCCAGGAGGCAGTCGAAGATGGTGATACAAAGTTCGGCCACACGCTACTCGTAGGTTTTGACGTATTCGAGGAAAAGGTTCATGTAACCAAAGATGGGCTAGTAGTCTTAGGGGAGGACCCCAGTAATAGGCCGATTATTCGCCTGGAAACGGTTAAACCTGAAGACGGGTCTGAAGAGTCGTTTAACGATGTCACCTCGCTTGCCTACGCGATTCACCTTGTGAGCACAGGAAGCACCGTTAAGCACTTTTTTGCCGATGAGGTTACAAGTGAAGCTATTGCCGACGCTTCAAGTGTTGGTGTTGATAATGCAACAGCGGAGTCGGCCGCGGCGGGTATCTATTTGGATGGGTCGGACGATAACAACGCAAGCCATAATTATCTGAGCTACATAGACATCGGACCGGTCACGAGTTACGCCGAGGCAATTACGAAGGACGGGGATGCTGAGGCAACGGCAGAGGCGTTTGGCATCCTCCTTCAGAACGCTAATGACAATATCTTGCAACACATTGGCATGGGTGATGTCACGAGTAAAGCGGAGACTGAACGAACCACAGATGGAACTGCTACGGAAAGTGCGTTTTCCTATGGGATATTGCTGCAAAACTCGAACCGGAACGCCCTAAAGTACATCGATGTCGGGCACGCTTCGGCTACTACTAAATCGATTGTTACTGGAACGAGCACTGAAATTACCTACATGGATTACATGGGAGTTGAATTGGAGAACTCCTCTTATAACTCCTTCTGGTACAACGTCGTCAAAAAGGGAGAAGGCATAGTTATAGACGCGGACTCGTCAGGTAATACATTGTACTTCAACAGCTTCGATAATATTATCGGGCTTAATTACTTAGGAGACTTGGGTGATGAGAACCTTCGTGCGACCTTGAACTGGTGGGGTTCGAGCGATGGACCTAACGTCGATCGAGACACAGAAGAATCAGCACCCTATGATTACGAAGGCGGCGGGAGCCTGGTATCTGGACCAGCCTTCTTCTCGCCCTGGCTTGGCGCAAACCCCGACTCCGATCCATCTGAGCCCGGCGTGCAGCCAATTTCACCCCTTCCAATTATCGTCAAGAGGGTCGGTCCCGAACCGACTACCGAAAACGGAAATACGGGGTGGCTGGACATGGCAATCTGGGGAGCGGGCGAGTTGCCCGTAGTTGGCCAGGTCATCGTTCCTCATGGGAGTTGGGTGGTTAAGGAGCCGATGGGAAACAAGGTCGAGTTGATTAGCGTGGAGGGGAGCACCTGCCGGACAACCCTGAAGGACCTGGAAGGCAGCGAGATTACTATAACGGATGATAACGTAGCTATCGGCAAGCTGGACGGCTTTACCCCAAGGGGATTCATCATTGAGGACGAGGTAATTGTCGAATCAGGGGTAGATGCTAGCACCGTACACCTACACTGGAATGACATAAGGAACACAATTAATAACGATGGTTCCGGTACGCTGGACGCAGAATTCAACTGGTGGGGCGATCTTGATCCATCAGATGACTTCGAAGGGGACGTAGACTATCGGCCCTTTCTCCCCGAGGAGGTTTGTAAATTTACCGATTACATGGCAAAAAAGGACATAAGCGACCCCAGGGCGGCGATAGCTAGCTTTATGCTAGAGGGGACGACCTGCTCCAATAAGCTTCCCGCAATGATGATCAGACAATACCACCTGAAACCCAGGAAAGCAGAAGAGATTGTAGACGAGTACGGGTGTGATGACGTCCGACTGGCCATGAAAGAAGCAGGGGATAGCTACACCAGCTTCATGGGTGAGTTGAGTTAAAGTACGCCCGGGAGGATTCGAACCCCCGGCCTACGGATCCGGAATCCGTCGCTCTGTCCGGCTGAGCTACGGGCGCATGGATAACTAGAATTTTATTTATATATTTCACAATTTTAACCCGGGAAATCCTCATCCTCGTTAATTAATAATTTCTATTATGTAAATGGATTCCCCAATTATGAATTCTTCTAATCCGTCGCACTCTTTTTTACCAGAAGATAGTGTTGATTTCAACAAAAGAGATGCTTCTGAAGAAGCTTCGAAGGTTGTGAGTAAATACTTGTAGGGTGGGTTGTTTCAGAGACTAGGGGGTAAAGTCAAGTCTCACCTCCAGCAAGTTGATAATTTGGAATCTTTTCACCATGGGTCTTGTGGGGTACTTTAGCGAAACTTTCCCTAAGAACCGGGTAGTATTCACACCGGTTCTCCCTCTGTTTTCTTCTTTTTCATTTCTCTTTTGCTCGTAGTTTGGATCGAACTCCTTGTCCGATGTTGTTTTGTTTCAGCAATCGCCTCAGGAAATCCCGATTTTAGAAATATGTACTTCCATTCACGATCAGTTTGGACGACTTCCCAAATTCACCTAACATAAACACGGGAGGTTTGACGAACAATGAGCAAACGAAGATCTTTTTCTGCTGATCCAGCACTAAGCTTGGAGGGAAAAGGCTACCCTTGTAGCTAAAGAGGGAGTAAATAAATTGCTTGAATCGCGCTATCCCCGCCCATGAGGCAGGGCATTACTTCATGGCTTTGCCATCGCGATTTCTAACAACTACAAACTGACGCATTCATCCCCATCCACAGGACAGGGTATTCTGCGTAACTTTGATAAAAGTGAAGATTCACCTTCTCTTGTCTTCATACATTCGTTTGTCAGCTAACTTCAACACTTCTTCAACTTCTCTGCCTTGCCTTGTTGACCAGTGTGATACGCCAATAGCCAGTGTAAGAGGAAAGTCGATCAGGTTGGAGTTTTCGCTCCACTCACTTACTTCGCCCTTTATTCTGGACACCATAGTCTCTGCTTCCCCGTCGGTGTTGGGCATCAACACAAGGAACTCGTCACCACCGTAGCGAAATACGGTGTCAGCGCTTCTGACGTTATTCTTTAGCAACTTTGCGACTTCCTGCAGAATCTTATCCCCCGTTTGGTGCGAGTAGCGGTCGTTGATTTCCTTGAACCTGTTTACGTCGATCATCAAGAAGGCGATAGGAAAATTGTATCTTTCGCCCTTTTGGGTTTCTTTAGTTAACCTCTCGTTTAGGTATCTCCTGTTGTAGAGGCCAGTGAGGGGGTCACGGATTGCCTGCTCTTTTAACTCGTTCTCCAACCTTATCCGTTTTATCTCCTCGTGCAAATGGCCAGCCAGAATTTCTGCTAACTCCACGTCCCGCTTCGAAAAGGTCCCCTTGGTGGTAGAGGCAGCTTGAAATACTGCGATGTCTCCAATGGGGACGCTCATATATGACTTTAAGCCGGTTCTTACAGGTTCTGCCTCCTCCGCCTCCGATAAGTCATCTCCCCAGAGAGTCCTGCCTGTACAGTATGTTTTTCCCGCTAAACCTTCATGTATTGGGTGGGCCGAACGGCTGCAATCACCATCACTACAAGATAATTCCACTGGGGTTAGAGTCTGGTCTTCAGCTAAATAAATAGTGGAGAAGTCAAACCCCAAAATGTTCTTCGTTGCTTTTTGAGATACTTGGTACAGCTGCTCTTCGGTAGTTGTTGCTTGAAACCGGTCTACTGTATCATGTAGTTCTTTTAGTTGTTGTCTTTGTCTCTCCCTTGACCGTTCCAATTTTTTTCTTTCCGTAATGTCCGAGAAGACGGCGAATGAGCCGCTGTACTCCTCCTTGGAATTGTTCCTTGGGGTAACCGTCACCTCCAGAAGCCTCTTCTCCCCGTCAGGGCGGGTGATTTCCAGCTCGTAGGTGCTCTTCTCTCCGAGTTTTCTTTTCTCAACTTCCTCCATCAATGACTTTTCCTGCTCGGAGGATAAATAGTCTGGGATAGATACACCTATAAGGTCACCTTCGTCTACTCCTAAGGTCTTTTCCGCTGCCGGGTTGGCGAAGATTACTTCCAAGTGCTCATCGACAATGGCCACACCCTCTCCTTGGTTCTCCACCAAGGTCCGGAATCTCTGCTCGCTTCTTTCTAGCCTGATCTCTGTTCTCTTGCGCTTGTCGATATCGATAACCACTCCGGTCACGGTAGTTGGACCATTACCAGCGGTAATGCTTCCTACGTCTCTGAGCCACTTGTAGCTTCCGTCACTTCTTCTTATGCGGTATTCGATCTCGTAGCGGTTCGCATCTCCAGATAAGTGTTTCTCCATAGCCTCCATTGCCCTGTCGTAGTCCTCGGGGTGTAGTAGTTCTGTAAAGTCCTCATACGTTTCAAACCTTTCCGGCGGGTAACCGAGCATCACTGCCTTGCGGTCGCTGAAGTGGACCTTGCCTGAAGGAAGCTCCATTTCCCACCAAGCCACGTTTCCTATAGATAACGCTCGTTTGAGCCTTTTTTGTGTCCTTTTTAACTTCGCATCTGCTGATTTTCTCTGGGATATGTCCCTGATAGTGATCAGTATTCGTCTCTTGCCGTCGCATTGGACTATACTTCCCTTAAGCTCTACGGGTAACTCGGTACCGTCTTTACACAAGTTCTTTGTCTCTATCGGTTTGTTCCAGACACCCGGCTGGTCTGTTTGATCGGGCAAACAGAGGGATTCCTCGCTGGGAATGAGCACGTCGACGTTCAGGCCTAGTAGCTCTTTTTTCTCGTATCCTAGCGTTCTACAGGCTTCTTGGTTCACATCGAGGATGGTCCCTTCCATATCCTCCAAAAAGAGCGCTTCCGGGAGGTTCTCGATAAGGTCTAATAGGTTATGGTCAGCGAATGTCATGTTCCTCCCAATTATTCACCATCGAACTCGATTTCCCCCTCTTTTATCATATCAACCAGTATATCCACCACTTCCGGGTCGAATTTATCTCCCCTGCCCTCCTTCAATACTGTAAGCGTCCTCTCCTTGCTCCTAGCCGCTCGGTAGGGCCTTCTGGTACTCATGGCTTCCACCACGTCTACGGTGGCAAGTATGCGGACTTCGGTGGTGAGTTCGTCTCCTTCTAGGCCATCCGGGTAGC
>JAGXLQ010000101.1 GCA_018334595.1 Candidatus Bipolaricaulota bacterium
GAGAAGGTTACCTATAAGAGATAAAGAGATCTCTTTATCTCTTATAGGTGATGACGGTGATATACTCGAAGACGGCAAAGTATGGAATAAAGGCGCTGAGATACCTGGCCGGGGGTGATAGCCGGGAGTTCACCACGGTAAGGTCCGTGGCGGAAGCGGTCGACGTCCCTGCGGACTTCCTCGGAAAGATATTCCAATCCCTGGCCAGGGAAAACGTACTGGAGTCGCAAAAGGGGCGCGGGGGAGGCTTCCGGCTGTCACGGCCAGGGAACCAGATATCCTTGCTGGAAGTTGTCCAAACGATCGATGGATACGACGTCTTTGAACGTTGCATATTCGACACCAAGGAGTGCGGAGAGGGGGGGACCTGCCCCCTTCACGACGACTGGATTCCCATAAGAGAAGATCTCCGGTCGCTTCTGGCGGATAAGACGATTGCGGACCTGACGGAGTGAACAACATAATATCCTAAAACTACGGGGTGTTCACGATGTACGAAGGGATAGAACGAGAGCAGCTTGAAGAGAAGTTGGCGGAGGGAGACGACTTCGCGTTGGTGGAGGTCTTGGACCCGGAAGAGTATAGAGATACTCACATCAAGGGGGCGGTTAACATTCCCCTGGAGGAAATTGGAAAGGAGGCAAAGAAAAGGTTCAGCCTGGGCGACGAACTTGTAGTTTACTGTGCAAGTAGTAGTTGTGCCGCTAGCCCGGCTGCTGCGAAAAAACTTGACAGGCTTGGATTCAACAACGTCTACGACTACGAGGAAGGCAAAGAGGGCTGGTTGAAAGCGGGCAATGAAACGGTCAGCGGCGAGGATCCCGAGTAAAATATTACGTGGAGGTAAACGATGAAGAAACGAAAAGCAGAAGCTGTATGGAGAGGAAAACTTAAGGACGGCAACGGAACCTTAAAACTGGAGAGCGGTCTGTTTGAGAGCAACTATTCGTTCAGTTCGAGGTTCGAATCAGGCTCCGGGACCAATCCGGAGGAGCTTCTGGGTGCGGCCCATGCCGGTTGTTTTTCCATGGCCCTTTCCAACGTTCTCGCGGAAGAGGGTTACGACCCCGATGAGATCCAGACGGAGGCGGAAGTCAGCCTCGGCGAGGTCGATGGCGCCTTCAAGATAACGGGGGTCAAGCTCGTCACCGAGGCGAGCGTGCCGGAGATAACGGAGGAAGAGTTCCTGGAGCACGCAGAAGACGCCAAGGAGAATTGTCCCGTCTCCCTCGCCCTCCGAGGAACGGACATATCCCTGGAAGCGAGTCTTTCGCAGTAGTTCTTTCGTACCCCGCCCTCGGGGCGGGGTTTTTTCTCTTCTTACGGTTTCTCATTCCCGATATATCCCCCAGCCAGGTAAGGACAACCTGATTTGCACTATTTGATAGAAATATGATATAAATAATTTATTACTTTCCTCTGGAGGTAGATACAAATGCGTCTTGGAAACTACAGACACTTCTTCTCAGTACGACTCTTTGCAACAATTTCGTTGATTCTTTTGTTTGCAACCACTTTTACAAATGCCGGCGAACTTCCCTCGGGAAGAGCGAAGTTACTCGATTATGACGGGACCTATCAGGGTTTTAGCTTCTCGTATTTGGGTCCGGCGTCCACCGACATCGACTTCTTCATCGCCGACCGCGGAGAAAACTCGATAATACACGCCGTCGACTCTCCGGGAATTATCGACATGGGCCGTAGGCCTCTGGAAGAGATTTCCCAGGCGCCCGCGGGTGGGTACAGTGAGACCGTGGTACCCCTACGGGGGCATAGTTACGTCATCCGCTCTCGGGGTAAGTATGCAAAAATTTACCTCCAGGAAATATTTCTACAGGAAGAGTCCCCGACGCGCTTCGTCACCGAATACGTATTTGAATGGGTAGTCCAACCAGATGGATCGAGAACCTTTTTGGAGGGTGGAGGTGCGGAAGGAGAAAGGACTTCTCCGGGAGAAGATATAGGTTCGGTTCCGGAAGCCCGCAGGGAAGAAAAAGGGGGTCGCGTTGGCGGAAGGATACTAATACGAGGGGGGGATTTCTACCTGGAGGCAGGTCAAATAACCCTGGATAACGAGTGGAAGGAGGTCACCTTCGAGGGCTCTTTTGACTACCCTATCGTTGTAGCAAAACCCTTGTCTTACGTGGGAACCGACCCTGCTACGGTGGCGATAAAGGACGTTACCCCTAAGGGGTTCAAGGTAAGGATTCACGAGTGGCCATATACGGGAAACGACCATGCCGAAGAAAAGCTTACTTACCTCGCGGTAGAACGAGGACACTTCAACCTGGGGGGCCGGCTGGAGGTAGAGGCTGACGTGATATCCACGAACGTGGCAGGGGCGAGTTCGGTGGAAACTCCTGGCCGGGCGCGGAGGGTAAACTTCTTCTCGGAATTTTCCGCCAGGCCGGTGATATTCGCAGCAAGAAACACACTCCATGGTATCGACACAGTTGCTACCAGGATAAACGAGGTATCTACCGGTGGGTTTTCCATCTTAATGCAGGAACAGGAGGCAAACGAGCAGAGTCACTACTACGAAACGATCTCTTACATAGCGGTTAGAGGGGGAGGTTACAGCGTGGGAGGGCAAGAACTGGTCGCTGATTGGGTAAACGTTGGTGACGAGCCAACTTCTATCTCTACCCCTTCCGGTGATCGGATCAGAATTCACGTCGACGAAGAGGAGTCCCTCGACCAGGAAAGAGAGCACGCGGCCGAGACGGTTGGTTATCTTTCTTTTCCCGGAGCTCCCGGTCTATTTATCGCCGACATTCAGACGATGAAAGGGACCGACACAGCCAACTTGCGTTATGAGGAGGTCTTGCCCGTCCATACTATCATCATAGATGGAACTGTGAATCCTGACGAGAAGACGAAATACAGTATTGAAGTTACCGGAAGGGTTGAACAGGTAGCGGGAACGTTGGCTGGGGTTGACGTAACCGTGGACCCAGAAGATATCGTGAAGGGAAATACCGTGAATGGCTTGGTCAGTACAGGAAGAGACGGCTTTAGGGTAACCGGGGAGATAGTTTCGGTTGGGATAGTTAATCCCAGTGCTGCCGACGTGTTCGTGGATGGAGAAAGGATTCGGGGTGGCGTCCAACTCAGTTCTCAAGGTGAAAGACCTGCTAGAACCGTTACCCTCAAACATTGGGGCGGCGAGGGAAGCTACGAAGAAGGTTACGACTTCTCGGACGGAGGTATACAGCGTTACGGCGAGAGCGGCCCAGACAGGGCAAATTTACACCCCGATTTCTTTTACACGGGTAGCTGGGAGCGCTCTTTTCCCACGACCGCCGCTCACGACGCGACTGAGCCGCTGGAGAGGATTGATTATGGATTGGTCACGCTGGGCGACGTGGGAAGGCGTCCAGCCTGGAATGATCCCCGGTTTGAAAAGGGACACTTAACGCCTGGACACGTCTACGGATTCTACACGAAGGAGGGTAGATATCTGTTGGTTAAGATATTGGAAGAAAAAGAAATTCCCCGTGAAGACTGGCACGTGGGGGAGTTAAAGTTCAGGTGGGCCTTTTTCGATGACGAATCCGTTTATCAAGAGCCGGACGTGATTAACGAGGACACGGTGGATGAACCCGCACCACCCGACGCCGACAAAGCCTATCAGCGTTACGTGGAGGCCTACAACAAGTTGACAGGCTTGATGGCTGAGGGAAAGGGAGATACCCCGGAGGCACAAAAAGCGTACGAGGAATACCTCGAGGCCAAGAGGGCTTACGAAGAGGCCCTGGAAAAAGTACAGGAAGAGAAAAAGTAGCCGCGGCGGGGTGTTTACCTAGGGAGAGCAGGGACCGGGTAATTCGTTCCCGGTCCCTGCTTAACGCCCTTCTAATAGCTGAGGGCTAACTCCTTTTTCTCGGTTTTCTTGATATGGTTGGTCTCCCTCGGGGAGACGCCTCGTCGTCTGCCCTTATCATCCGCGTCCGTTAACCGGTCAGGATATCCCGCTCCCTAAAGTCTTTCGTGGCGCCATCTACAGCGGCGCGGTCTGGGCAAGTCGGAGACTTAAATTGACCTCTAGATACCCCGGGACGGTAAGCGACGATTTGCCCGTCGGTGCCGTTTACTCCTCCCCGGGGAAGGCTACTTAACTTCCCGAGTGCGTGACGATATAATTTTTAGGAAACGATGTATTATCGGGGGTCTTAACGTATTGGAAGTTAAATGTTATGACGACGTCCTGATCGGATCGGGGTCGGGTAAAAAAGTGATCGAGGCCAGCCTGGAGAAGGACCCGGGGGCGGAGGTCGCGGTAATTGAGAAGGATAGGCGGGGAGGGATCTGCCTCAACCGCGGGTGTAGGCCGACAAAAATCCTGTTGTCCTCCGCTGACGCCGTTCGGGCGGTCGAGCGGGCTTCGTCCTTTGGCGTCGATGCGAGCATCGACCGTAAGGACTCAAGCGCGGTCATGGAAAGGATGAGGGCAAATCAAAAGGAAGCACGGTCTGAAATTAACCGCGAATTCTTTGCCAGGCCGAACGTCCATTACTACCAGGGAACGGCCAGGTTCACGGGGCCGAGGACCGTGAAGGTGAACGGCCAGACAGAAATATCAGGCGGCCGGTTTTTCCTCTGTGCCGGCTCGGAACCGGTCGTACCACCGATTGACGGGTTGGACGAGACTCCATACCTTACTAGCAAGGAAGCTCTGGCCCTTAAAGAGTTACCCGATTCCCTGGCGGTAATCGGTGGGGGATACATAGCTGCGGAGATGGGATACTTCTTTGCTTCGATGGATACCGAGGTTACAATCTTCGGCCGAAATGAGCAGTTCGTTCCGAGCGAGGAGCCGGAAATATCATACGTGGTGGGACGGGACCAGGAGAAGGTCCTCGACCTCCACAGGGGGTACGAGGTTACTCAAACGGAGGAGCTGGAGGACGGTCTTTTAGAAATCGTCGCCCGAAACGGTGAAACCGGCGAGGTGAAGTCCGTTCGGGCGGAAGAAGTTCTGGTGGCTACCGGACGGGGCCCGATAAACGACCTGATGAACCCCGAGAAGGCCGGCGTGGAGCTGGACGGTCGTGGTTGGATCGAAGTCGATAGCCACCTCCGGACCGCTCAGGACCACATCTGGGCGATGGGTGATTGCACGGGGGGATACCTCTTCAAGCACGTTTCAGACTACGAAGCGGATATCGTCGTAGAGAACGCGGTACTTGGCCGTGACGTGGAGGCTGACTACAGGGCGGTACCCCATGCTATCTTTACCGATCCGGAAGTAGCTGCGGTGGGCTTGGGGGAGGCCGAAGCGGCGGAGAAGTACGGCCGGGAGAATATCGTTATCGGCTTTTCCAGGTTTGACGAGACCGTCAAGGGCCAGGCGATCGGTGCCCGGAACGGTTTCGTCAAGGTGGTTTCAACCAGGGGAGGCGAGGTCCTAGGGGGTCATATCGTCGGGGCAAATGCATCCATACTGATACAGGAAATCGTTCTTGCCATGGAAGCGGATAGAGGGGTGGATGATTCCTCC
>JAGXLQ010000102.1 GCA_018334595.1 Candidatus Bipolaricaulota bacterium
TCCGGGATATCATGGACCCAAAGTTGCAGGGTGGCGGAGCCTGAGTTTACTTTCAACCTTCTCTAATACACGGGATGACGAGTTCCCGCGTTTGGCCCGGCGTTGATAATTACCCGGCGTTGGGCGGTGTTCTATGCGGGTGAACGGGAACCTCCCTCAGGTACACCTCGAGTTCTTCAGGGCACTTCTAATTGTCTTAATTTGCAAAACCTTCAGAAAGCTTTTATGATGAATGAGTTAGAATAGTAGATGCTTGGGGGTGATGTGCATAGAGGACGTATTGTGAATCTATCGGTTCTAACACCCAGTTTAATCTAACTCATATCCAAAGACAGGGAGGTCTTATGAGAAAGGTTTCAATTTTAAGTTTGGTCCTGTTGTTGGTACTCAGCGTTGGTCTACTGGCGGGCGCTGAAGAGGTGCAGAAGGGCGGCACTCTGACTATAGCCTCTGGTCAAACCTTTAAAGATCTAAACCCGATGGTAATGAACGCAGTTTACGACAACTACGTAACAAATCAGGTATTTGACGAATTGCTGGCCTTGGACCCGGAGACGTTGGAGCCCAAGCCCTATATTGCAAAGGATTGGGAATATTCTGAAGACCAAACGGAAATAACTTTTCACCTGAACAAAGGAATTGAATTCCACAACGGTGAAAAGTTAACGGCCGAGGACGTTGCGTTTACGTTTAACTGGATCATCGACCCGGAAAATGGTTCACCTAATGCGTCGGAATTCGCCTGGTTGAAAGAAGTAGAGATTGTCGACGAGTACACGATAAAGTTTGTAATGGACGAAGACTACGCTCCTTACGCACCGGGACTGGTGGCGGAGACTTTTGCAATTGTCCCCAAGGACACGTTCCTGGAAATGGGTAGAGAGGAGTTCAACCAGAACCCCGTAGGAAGCGGACCTTATAAGTTCGTCGAGTGGAAGAAGGGGGACCACATTAAGCTCGAGAAGAACGAGGACTACTGGTTTACGGACCCCAACCTCGACGAAATCATCTTCCGCCCCATACCGAAGATCGCGACGATGATGCTGGAACTGGAGAAAGGTGGAGTCGACATTACGGACACGATGGAACCCGTGCAGGTTCCAAAGTTCCAAAATATGGACAACGTAAAAGTCATGCAGGAACCTGGCTTAAATTACTTCTACATTGCCTTTAACATGAGTCGGGCACCCTACAACAACAAAACCTTCCGTAAAGCCGTTTACATGAGCTTCAGCTTGACCGATGCGATTAACTCCATATTCAACTCCACCGCCAAGACGGCAGAAAGGGCTTACGGTGCGATACCGCCTACATTGTGGGCAAACGATCGTGAATATCTCGAAGAAAACGTAGCCCTGGAAGAGAACGACGAGAGAGCCGCTGAACTCTTTGAAACCCTCGAAAAGCAAGGAGTGCTCGACGAGGACAAGACGATAACGGTTTACTCTCCGCCCGATGACAACAGAAAGAGACTGGCCACGATCATGGTTACGAACCTGAGAGACCACGGCCTGAAAGCGGAAACTCAGCCGCTGGAATGGGGCGCTTACCTCGACATGCTTTACCGCGGTAACGAGGACCCGCTCGGTTCGGACGTAGACATCTTCATCCTTGGCTGGTCCGGTTCCCCCGATCCCAATGCGTTCACCTACTACATGTTCGAGACTAAGGACAACGCAATTCTGGGAGCGGCAAACAACATGGCTTTCTACTACGATCCCTTGGTCCAGGATAAGATTATGGATGCCCAATCGACGATGGACCAGGAGAAGAGGAAAGAACTGTACGTTGAAGCTCAGCGTAGGGTCATGTCGGAGTACGTCCATTTGCCGGCATACCACCAGATCGAGACGCGTGGTGTAAACGTGAAGGTCCACGATTACGAGCCGGACCCATTAAGCACCATGCCTCTGGTCAATCCGTTCAGAAACGTCTGGATAGAAACCGAATAAATAACTTGACCTGAATGTTGGACGAACTGTCGAACAAGGAAACTAAAGAGCACCAGAAGGGGAGGAACAAACCCTCCCTTTTTGGTGCTATATTATCTAAATCTAACTAAAATGATTCGAGGATAAGGTATGACTAGTTATATCATTAGAAGATTGGGACAAATCGTCCTGGTTCTTTTTGCAGTAAGCATCTTGATTTTCGGGTTGTTGCAGGCAGCCCCGGGGGACCCTGCATCCGTAATGGCAGGGCCCGGGACGAGTATCCAGGAACTCGAATCCATCAGGGAGGATCTTGGTCTGAACAAGTCCCTTCCCATGCAATATTGGACGTTTGTACGGCGTCTGTTTAACGGAACTTTAAAGTCGTATGCTTACAAGCAGCCGGTAATATCTTTGATCGTCGAACGGTTTCCTGCCACCCTTGAACTAGGGTTCTTCGCGATACTTCTCGCTACTCTCGTGTCGGTTCCCGCTGGAATAATCTCTGCCTTCTGGCAGGATTCGCCGGCAGATTACACCGTGACGACCTTTGCGCTGCTCGGTATCTCAACCCCGGTATTCTGGACTGCGCTCATGCTGATGTTGCTGTTGAGCATTCAGTTTGATATTTTGCCCGTCTCGGGCAGAGGGGCTACCATGTGGGGTTTTTCAATATTTACGGTTGACGGGTTAAGGCATATCGTGATTCCCATGATCGCTTTAGCCTCGGTACAAATGGCGATGAATACTAGGCTAACCAGATCCAGCATGCTTGAAGTGTTGCGGGAAGACTACATTACTACCGCCCGCTCTAAGGGGCTAAAGGAATCCGTGGTGGTGTTGGGCCACGCGTTTAGAAATGCAATCCTGCCCGTTATGACCAATGTAGGGATGATGGTAGGTACGATGGTTGCAGGAGCAGTGTTAACCGAGACGACAACGGCCTGGCCCGGACTGGGGAGGCTGATGGTTAGTTCGATCAACAGGAGAGACTTTTCGGTAATATTCGCGCTGACCCTATTGATTGCGTTTGGCTACGTTGTATCCTATTTAATCGTCGATATACTATATGCTTACGCGGACCCGAGGATTACCTATGACTAAAAAAGACGACGAGAAGAAAACTCCGAAGAGACCGTCCAGACTCACCCTGTTGTTGAGCTTAATATTCCCCGGATTCGGCCATTTTGTGGAGGGCAAGGTAAAGCTCGGTCTGTTGTTGTTTTCTTTCAGTGCGGTGCAGGTCGTGATTATCTCCGTTGCCGCGGTAAACAGACGTTTTGCCTGGTTCCAGGGAGCTGCAGATAGGGTAATTGCCAGCTGGGCTTCGATCGTATTTCTACTGCTATTCTGGTTTATCAGCGTCTTATCCGTAATGAGGATTCATAATGAACCCGGAAGTGGGTTCTGGAACAGAGCGGGGAGAAATTTCCTCAAGCACAAGAAGGGTTTGGTCGGGGCTTTTATCGTCTTTATCGTGCTGTGGGCTGCGCTGTACGCGCCCCTTGTTGCACCGTTCAAGCCGATGAAGATGGATTTGATGAATACCGTTACCGCCCCCGGCGTTTCTGGACACCTTTTGGGGACGGATAATTTCGGGCGCGACATATTGAGCAGGATAATCTTTGGTTCCCGGGTTGCGCTAGGTGTGGGGGGAGGAGCGACGCTCTTCAATATGGTATTTGGCGGCCTATTGGGTCTGATTGGCGGTTATTACAGGGGAGTAATTGACTCAATAATTATGAGGATCCTGGAGGTCCTTAATTCCATCCCCTACATCATTTTTGCGCTGTTAATTCTCAGCGTCTTTGGGGCGGGGGTATTTCAGATAATCATCGTCCTGGGTATTTATGGACTCCAGGCGGCCAGAATAATACGAAGCGAGGTGCTATCGGTACGAGAAGAGGACTACATCATGGCCTGTGATGCCTTGGGTGCGGGGGACTTTCGCAAGATATTTAAGCACATCTTCCCAAATTCAATGGCGTCCCTGTTGGTTGTAACCACTATGAGAATAGGGGTTAACATAATAGTTGTGGCCGGTCTGAGTTTCCTTGGATTTGGTGTTAAGCCGCCCACACCCAGCTGGGGTGCGATGTTGGAATCCGCCCAGTCGTACATGACCGTGGCCTGGTGGATGGCGGTATTTCCGGGCCTCACGATTGTCCTCACCGTCTTTGGGTTTAACCTGCTCGGCGATAGCTTACGTGACGTTCTGGACCCAAAGATGTCCTCAACGGCGGGCAGATAGGTTTCTTTTCGTCCAAGGCGTTGAACGGGTGTAGCGCGTGAGGGAATCCCCCACTTAAGGTCTAGTAACCAGAGCTTAAGGGGTACACGGCTGGTACTCAGCTATAGATATTCCTCAAGGAGTTTTCTCGTCCTGTTGCGTTGAAAAGCCTGTTGTGCTATACTCGGTTGGTTTTGTATAATTACCCCGTTTCCATATTTGACATTATTCAGGACAATATACAATTACTGTAACCTGCTATGTTGGCAAATTGAGGTGATAACTTCATGGCGAATTCGAAGTCTTTGAGTTTAATTGGACATTCTGGGACAGGAAAATCGGAGCTGGCGAAGAACTTTTTGCAGATGAGCGGGGTTGACGGAGACGTTACGTTTGACCCCTCGCCGGAGGAAAAAGAACATGGCCATTCTATAGATCTGGGAATAGGTTCCTTCAAGTACAAGGGACAGAACTGGACCGTATTGGATACGCCCGGCGCAGATGAGTTTGTCGAGGAGGTTTACAAGGGCGTTTTCGTTTCCGAGACGTCGCTATTGTTCGTCGATGCTGAGAAAGGGATACAGGCGCATACTAAGAAGCTGTGGGAAGTAGCGCAGGGGTACGACAAGCCCACCGCCCTGTTGTTTAACGGGATGGACAAGGACGAGGCGAACTTCGACGAGGTGCTTGGCGAGGTCAGGGAAGCGTTAAACAAGAATATCGTAGTCCTGGAGATTCCCATCCTGGAAGATGGCGAGTTTGTCGGATTCGTCGAGGTAGCCTCAGGTAAGGCCAAGTACTTCGACGGTGAAACGGGAGAGGTTCCTGACGAACTCCAGGGAAGGCTTGAAGAGGAACGGGAGAAGTTACTCGAGGCTCTGGCGGAACAGGACGACGAGCTGATGATGAAGTACCTGGAGGAAGAGGAGATTACCGCGGAAGATACCGAAGTTGCGTTGAACAAAGGTTTCGCGGCAAACGAATTCTCTCCGGTATTTGTTGGCTCTGTTGTAGAGGGCCTGGGTACGGATTTGTTGTTGACGGAGCTAAACGACCTGGTCCCTGAATTCGATCCCGGTGAGGGACGGGGAAGGTCGGACGCTCTCGTCTTCAATCAGTTCTCCGACCCCTATCTGGGACGACTGTCCTTTGTAAAAGTTTACGGCGAAGAGTTGAGAGAAGATGCTACCTTAAGAGACCTTCAGACCGGTGATGAACACGACATTACGGATATCTATCGGTATCACGGCGGCGATCAGGAAAAGACCCACGAGGCCAAACGTGGTGACGTAGTCGCGCTGGGCAAGCTGGAGGAAGTTGGCCTCTCT
>JAGXLQ010000103.1 GCA_018334595.1 Candidatus Bipolaricaulota bacterium
AGAGACGAATTCACACATGAGCTCTGAGAAGATGTTATTACGAGTTGAGAATGCGTTTAAGAGTTTTGGTGGAATACAGGCAGTAGACGACTGCTCCGTCGGTGTAGAAGAGGGAACCATCACCGGCTTGATTGGGCCGAACGGCGCGGGCAAGACGACGCTGTTTAACCTGGTGACGGGGTTTCACTCCCTGGACCGGGGGGAGGTTCACTTCAAGGACGAGGACATCACCGACCTTCCGCCCAACAAGATCTTCCACAAGGGGCTGTTCAGGACGTTTCAGATAGTCAGGGGGTACGAGGAGATGACCGTCCTGGAGAGCCTGTTGATAATGCCCGCGTCTCAGGTCGGCGAGAACTTCTGGAACTTATGGGCGAAGGGCGCGGACATCGTCAGACAGGAAAAGGAATATACCAGAAAGGCCCTGGACGTACTGAGTTTCCTGGAGATGGAAAACAGAAGCGAGGAGCTGGCCAGAAACCTCCCTGGTGGGGAGAAGAAGTTACTCGACCTGGGCCGGATGATGATGGCTGACCCTGACCTCGTCCTGCTGGACGAGCCGGGAGCGGGAGTGCCCCCCACAATGCAGCAGAAGGTCAACGATTACGTCAAGCGGTTGAGGGACGAAAAGGACACCACCTTCTTCGTCGTCGAGCACGACATGAACGTCATCATGAACCTCTGTGACCCGATAATCGTCATGGTGGAGGGGACGAAGTTGACCAGCGGGACGCCGGAGGAGATCAAGGCCGACGAGGAAGTCAGGGAGGCCTACCTGGGCGAGGAGGGAGCTGCTTAGCGTGCTTTACGCTTTAGGCAGTAGTTTAGGACCGATAAGGGGAGTGAGGGAATGAATATTCTCGAAGTAGAGGAGATAACGTCGGGATACGGGAGCATGGACGTGCTGTTTGGCGTGTCGGCCGAGATAGAGGAGGAGGGTCTAGTGGCAATTATCGGCCCCAATGGTGCCGGCAAGTCCACCCTGCTGAAGGCGGTGGTCGGCGCCGTCCAGGCGAAGAAGGGCAGGATTACCTTCAAGGACCAGGAGATTACTAACTGGCCGATAGAGAAGATAGTCAAGTCAGGGCTAAGCTGGGTGCCCCAGGACGACCACATATTCCCCACCCTGTCCGTGGCCGAGAACCTGGACGTGGGGGCCTACTCCTACCAGGGCAACTACGAGAGCAGGGTAGAGCGGGTCTGGTCCTTCTTCCCTCAGCTTAAGGACCGCATGGACCAGACGGCGGGAGACCTCTCCGGAGGACAGCAGCAGATGGTCGCCGTGGGGAGGGGTCTGATGTCCGAGCCGGACCTGTTGTTGTTGGACGAGCCGACTGCGGGCCTGGCACCAAACCTGATCCAGATGATGTACAAGAAGATCGAGGAGATAAACGAGTCGGGGGTCACCGTACTGCTTGTAGCACAGAGCCTGGAGACCTTCAGGGCGTCGAAGAGGGGATACCTCCTCTCGTCGGGGGAGATTAAGTACTCAGGGACTACTGGGGAGCTCTTAGGAAACGAGGAAGTTCAAGACCTCTACTTTGGTGGGTAATATTCGAGAAGCCAATTTATATTTCGTACACAGAAGAGGACTGATCTTATGCTTGGTTCACTAGTTAATGGAATCATATTAGGCAGTATTATCACGCTTGGAGCGATTGGCGTAACCTTGGTTGCCGATATTCTCAACTTTTTCAACTTCGCCCACGGGGCGATCTTTACGCTTGGCGCTTACTTTACATACCTGTATTTGAACCTGCTTCCCGAAACGGGGACCATGTTCTCCCTTTCCTTCGGGCCGGGCATGATTCTGGCCATCGGGCTGTCGATGATTTCGACGAGTGTCGTCGTGGTAGTCTTTGACAAGATTATCTTCCGCACTCTGAGGAGGCGAAACGCCTCGTCTCTCTTTCTCGGGTTGACCTCCCTCGGGCTTGTCTTCGTAATGAAGGCCGGAATAAGCATGATCTGGGGACCGCAGGTCCACTACTACGGTCCGATCCAGTCGGCGATAAACTTTCCCCTGGGCATCAAGGTAAAGCCCGACGAGTTCTTCATCGTGGCCGCGAGCCTGATCCTCGTGTTGGTCTCCTACCTGTTTTTGAAGTACACCAGGCTGGGAAAGGCGATGAGGGCGACCTCGGACAACGTCACTCTGGCCAGGGCCTCGGGCGTGGAGACGGAGAAGATCGTCACCTGGACTTGGGTCATGTCGGCGTCTCTGGCCGCTATGGGTGGGTCACTGTACGGCATAGAAGTGCAGCTCAGGCCGACTATGGGCTGGTCCTTTCTCATCCCCATGTTCGTGGCAGTCATCGTGGGAGGGGTGGGAAGCTTCGGCGGGGCGCTTTTGGGAGGGATGATCATCGGGATTTCCGAGGAGCTGGTTACTTCTCTTCTGCAGGATATGTTCTTGAGTTTGAATATGAACGTAATAATGTCTGCCTACAAGCCGGCCATAGCCTTCGTCATGGTAATCATCATTCTCCTGGTCAGACCGCACGGAATTTTCGGAAAGAAGGGGGCGTAACGGATGATAAGTTATATATCTTCATACCTGGTCATGGCGTCGATATACGGAATCATGGCCCTGGGATTAAACTTTCAGTGGGGTTTTTCCGGACTGATGAACTTTGGGATAGGGGCATCCTACATGCTGGGGGCTTACACGGCTGCACTTCTATCCGCCGCGCCTACACCCGAACACCTCGGCGGCTTCGGGGTCCCGTTCCCGGTCGACCTCATTGGTGCCGCGCTCATACCGGCCTTCATCGCCTTCTTGATAGGCTTCCCCGCCCTGCGGCTTAAGGGAGGGCCATTTGCCATTGCCACCCTGGCCATCCACGAGACTATCTACCTGATCGTCCACAACGAGATGTGGCTGACCAACGGCGTCTGGGGCATAAGGGACATTACCCGCCCCCTGTATGCGAATATCCCGCAGCGCTACGACACCTTCTTTCTGGTGATCGCGGGTGGGTTTTTGATCTTCTTCTACTTCTTCTTCAAGAAGCTGGTCAGGACCCCCTGGGGGAGAGTCGTCAGGGGCGTAAAGGGTGACGAGGACATGGCACTCATGTCCGGAAAGCACGCCTGGAGTTACAAGATGCAGTCCTTCGTGCTGGGCTCTGCCGTTGCCGGGGTGGCTGGAGGCCTTTATGTCCACTACACCGGCTTCGTCAGCCCGACCACGTTTACCCCGCTGATGGCGACCTTCATCGTCTGGTTAATGGTCATGGTCGGCGGTTCCGGGAACAACAAAGGTGTGCTCGTTGGGGCCTTTCTCGTCTGGGGCGTCTGGACGGGAAGCGAGTTCTTGACGGACTTCTTTCCCCCCTTTATGGAGACCCGGGCCGGCTTTATGCGGATGTTCTTGATGGGTATAATACTGCTGATTGTAATCCTGATCAGGCCGCAGGGAATATTTGGCAAGGAGAGGATCCTTCCCCGGTACCTGAGGTCGATCAGGGAAAACTATACTCCTAGCACGCAAGAGGGAGGGAAAACCAACAATAGGTGATAACATGAGGACACTTAGTGGAAGCTTCGTATATGAGATGGATAAAAACGTCGAGCCTGCCTGGGAAGTCGAGCCGGGCGAAACGGTAAAAGCCGAGACCCCGGACTGCTTCAATGGTCAGATCAAGTCGGACGAGGACACCCTGGAAGATCTGGACATGACCCAGGTCAACCCGGCCACGGGACCGATCTACGTGAAGGACGCAGAACCGGGAGACACGCTCCTGGTTACGATAGAGGAGATTAAGGTAAAGTCCCCCGGCGTACAGGGAATCGTTCCCGGGTTTGGTCTCTTGCAGGACGAGTTCGACGAGCCCCTGGTCACCGTCCACGAGATCGACGAGGAGGGGATAGAGTTTGAGGGAAAGAAGCTACCTGTTCACCCGATGATCGGGACGATCGGAGTGGCGCCCGAAGGAAAGCCCGTCCTCTGCAGTACCCCCGGAGCCCACGGCGGCAACCTGGACACCCCGGACGTGAGGCCGGGTGTCACCCTGAAGTTTCCGGTCTTTCACGAGGGAGCTCTCCTCTCGTTAGGCGATGGACACGCCCTCCAGGGAGACGGCGAGGTCTGCGGGGTGAGCATAGAGGTGGCTACCACCACTACCCTTACCGTAGACGTGGAAAAGGAGACGATCTCCACCCCTCTCATAGAAGGCGAAGATGAATTTATCACCCTGGGAAGCGACGAGGACCTGGAAGGTGCCTGCCGGATAGCGCTTCGGGCGATGGTGGACTACCTGTCTAACAACACTACCCTCAGCCCACAGGATGCCTACAAGCTCTGCTCCGTTGCCACTGACATGAAGGTAAGTCAGGTGGTAAACCCCCTGAGGACTGCCAGGGTGTCCGTAAAGAAGGAGATCGTAGAGAAGTTCCAGGGGTAACTCGCCTCTTCTTCTGGCTTGTGACTTTTGAGGTACGATTTTTCCTAATACAAAAGCACCCTAACGCTTCGACACCTGTCGTTGATAAACGGCTCTCCCTACGGTAAGTTAAGAAAAACCGGACAGAAGGGGGATAGGTTTGACCAACGTCGATAAGCTAGCCATCGTGGGTGCCGGCAAGTGGGGCAAGTACTTGGTCCGTAACTTCGCAGAGGTCCTCGGTGAGAGAAATATAACCGTCTGTGACTCGGATACCAAGAGGCTAAACAAGGTAAAGAGAAACCACCTGGAAGTAGAGACCACCCAAAACGAAAAAAAGGTCTTATCCGACGAAAGGATAACGGCCCTGGTAATTGCCACCCCCGTCTCCACACATTTTGATCTGACCAAAAGGGCGTTAAAACACGACAAGCACGTCCTCGTCGAACGCCCCTTAGCTAAACAGATCAGAAACGGAGCCGAACTGGTCAAGCTGGCCAGGAGCAAGGACAGGACCCTGATGGTCGACCACCTATTAGAATACCACTCCGCCGTAGAGACGCTAAAGCGCAAGATGGATGCAGGCGAGCTGGGTGAGATATTCTACCTGCACGGCCAGAGGCTTGACCTGGAAGACATAGAAACGGACGAGGACATCCTCTGGAGCCTTGGCTCCCAGGAGGTATCCCTAATCCTCTATCTGATAGGAAAGGTACCCAACCAGGTAACGACCCATGGGGGAAGCTACCTGAGGAAGGAAGTGGGAAAGGAGGATACCCTATTTTTGAACCTGGAGTTTGAGGGTGGGGTTAAGGCCCACTCCCACCTAAGCTGGCTGGACCCCAACAAGACGAGGAGGATGACCGTAGTTGGCAGTAAGAAGATGGCCACCTTTGACGACATGGAGAGTAGAAACAAGCTGTGGGTCTACGACAAGGGTGCGGAGAAGTCGGGCGGGGGAGGGTTTCAGGTCCGCTACGGGGACGTCCACATACCAAATATCTCCCTGGAGGAGCCGATGAAGAAGATGTGTAAACACTTCCTGGAATCAATAAACAACGGGGAGGCCCCCAGGTCCGACGGAGTTGA
>JAGXLQ010000104.1 GCA_018334595.1 Candidatus Bipolaricaulota bacterium
GCTGTAGCGGTCGTCGAAGTGGGGTTTGAAGATGAGGGTGTTTTGACCGGCGATGTTCGCGCGGTCGATTCTCCTGATCAGCTCCTCGGACTTGCCAGAAAACATACAACCAGTTATTACCTCTAATCTACCAGCCATAATTGGTCGGGACGACTGGATTTGAACCAGCGACCTCGCGCGCCCCATGCGCGCGCGCTACCAAGCTGCGCCACGTCCCGAATGTTTCGACAGTTTAATATAGCGAGAAACAGGGGGATTTTCAACTACATTTGAGGACTTAGTGGCCGGGGTTGGGTTTCGTCGCCGGACGGAGAAAGTAAACTTCACCCGTCACCTTCTACGACGTTAGTTCAACCTCTGACCGGTTCAGTTACCGTCAGCGGCCGGAGGACCGGTCCAAGGGCCCGAAGCCAAACAGGGTGAGAAATTCTTCCTCCGTTACACGTTAACGGTCCACCAGTAAACGCAGGCCCCGGACCCCGGGCTAAATTATGTAAAGTCCTTCTTGATCTCCCCGTAGCTCACGCCGCTACGCTCTTCCATATCCAGGCTCCGCTTGACTATGGGGCCGTCCTCCAGTGCCGGTACCTGCTCCTCGTAGGTAGGCATGTTCCTTTCGTAAATTACCCCCAGAGGTATCCTCTCGCCCCACTCTTCGGCCTTCTTCCTTGCCACCTGTTTATCGGTTGGATCGTAGTCATCGCCGAGCTTGTAGATGCGTTCGTTGTAAAAGTCGTAGGACCTGCCGGGGTTGAACGTGACACAGGGCTGCAGGACGTCAACGAGCGAGTACCCCTCGTGCTCCATAGCCCTCGCGATGACTTCCTTCATGTGCTTGACGTCGCCGGAGAAGGCCCGGCCAAGGAAAGTCGCCCCGCTGGTAAGTGCCGTAGGCAGAGGCTCCAGCGGTGGCTCAATCGCACCCTCCGGGCTGGTCTTGGTCACGAACCCCTTGTAGCTTGTGGGGGAGTACTGGCCCTTGGTAAGCCCATATACCCTGTTGTCCTCAACTATATGCGTTATCCCGATATTCCTTCTGCAGGCGTGGAGAAAGTGATTTGCCCCTATGCCGTAGCTGTCGCCGTCACCGGCGGTAACCACCACGTTTAAATCGGGGTTGGCCAGCTTGGCCCCGGTCGCCACGGCGACGGGCCTTCCGTGAATCGAGTGAAACCCGTTTACGTTCGTGTAGTGGGGCAGCTTGCTCCCACAACCGATACCGGAGACCACGAGCGACTCGTGGGGCTTGAGGCCGAGGTCGGCGAATGCCATCTGCAGGCCCTGCAGGATGGCGAAGTCACCACAGCCCGGGCACCAGGTCGGTTGGGTCGGATATTGATAATCGGCAATTGTAACGTCTTCGGACATGTCAGATAACCTCCTCCACTTTCTCTACGATGTAATCCGGCGTAAACGGCCTTCCGTCGTACTTTAAGACCTCGTGATCGACGACCCTGCCGGTCTCCTGGCTTATCAACTTCTTCATCTCGCCTGAGCCGTTACCTTCAACCAAAACCGTCTTCTCCGCCCCGTCCAGAAAGCCAGTCACTTCTTCGGCGGGAAACGGCCAGGCGTCCCTCAGGTGACAGAGGTTGGCCCTTACGCCCTTCTCGGGGAGCCTCTCTATTGCTTCCTTTGCCGCGCCATAGGTCGAGCCCCAGCACAACAGGGAGATTTCGGCGTCCTCCGGGCCCTCGGCGATCGGCGACTCTATGTCGTTTTCCAGCGCGGTTTCCGCCTTCTTGGCCCGCTTGTCCATCATCTTCATCCGGATTTCCGGGTCCTCGGTAATGTCTCCCTTTTCCGTGTGTTCGTTTCCCGTGGTCTTGTAGACGGCATTCTCGTGGCCGGGCAACGCCCGGGGCGAAACTCCCGTCTCCGTAAACTCGTGCCTCAGGTAGGTACCTTCCAGGGAGTCCAGCTCCTCCTCGGTCAACAGCTCCCCGCGGTCTATCTCCACCCCTTCCATATCGATTATCCCAGGATCGACGGCCCTGATGGAGTCCGCCAGGTGCTGATCGCTCAAGGTGATCACGGGGGTTTGGTACTTCTCAGCCAGGTTAAACGACCTCGCCCCGGCCTGGAAGGCCTCCGAGATGGTCCCGGGAGTCAACACGATCCGGGGAAAGTCCCCCTGGGAAGCGTGGACTACGGACATAAGGTCTCCCTGGCCTGTCCTGGTAGGGAGCCCCGTACTCGGCCCCGGGCGGGAGACCTCCGCGATTACGAGCGGGGTCTCCGTCATTCCTGCCAGGCCAAGGGCCTCGACCATGAGGGAGAAACCGCCGCCGGAAGTGGTCACGAGTGCTCGTGCCCCCACGTGGCTGGCACCGATCGCCATGTTCACGGCCGCCAGTTCGCTTTCCGGCTGCTTGGTAACTATACTCAGTTCCTGGGAATGCTTCGTTATCCATTCTAGGATGGACGTAGAGGGCGTCATGGGATACGCCGAGACGAAGTTACACCCTCCCGCGACTGCACCGAGAGCGAAGGCTTGGTTTCCGTTGATGACCATCCTTTCCTCGCTCTCCGGGACCGGCTCCAGGTGATAATTTGCAGAATAGCCGTGCGAGTCGACGTACTCTACGCCGGCTCTGGCCACGTCCAGGTTGTTCTGGACAACCTCGTCCCCCTTTACGGCGAAGTTCTCCTCGATTATTCCCTCGATGTAGGAAAGGTCGAAACCCGTCAGGCCAACTATCGCGCCAATCGCCGCGGTGTTGGCCATTATCTTCGCTCCACCCTCTTCCATCGCGATCCTGTTCAGCGGCACGGGATAGGGCTCGACACCGTTATCCTTTAGCTCTTCGGGGTCCACGTCGAGGCCTTCGTCGTAGATAATTCCCCCTCCAGCGACTATCTCTTCGAGGTGTTCCGTCACCGTTTCCTCAGTTATAGCGACGAGCAGGTCAATTCCCTCCGTATGCGAGTAAATCTCCTCCCTGGCCACCCTTATCTCGAAGAAGTTGTGGCCGCCGCGAATCCTGGACTTGTAATCCTGGCGGCCAAATGGAAACAACCCGCTCCTTGCATTTGCCTTGATAAAGCCGAGGCCGGTGGAACGAATGCCCTGACCGGCGTCACCGCCGAATACAATTGTCATGTCATCTGTAACCATATAACCTCCTGGTCGATTCCTGTAATCTCCTTTATGCCTTGGGACTTTACGTGGAAGTTCCAACTCTCGGGTTGTAAAACGGCAGAGAACTCCCCGCGCATTCGCAGGGGAGTTCGCCGTGAGTGCACCTGAACCCAACCGCGTTCGACATGTTGAAGTCGTCACAGACCGGGATGCCCCTGATAGTTTTGGTCTTTCCTCCCCTTACCGGGCAGAAGACCTCTTCCGTAACGCGGCTTACGTCCTCCAGTTCGCCGCCGCACTCGTCACAAGCCGGGGGTTGCGAATCCGTATAGTAGATCGCTCCACAATTACGACACCTAAATTTCATCCCACTTCACCTCCGCGGGGAACTCGTGATTACCTCTACCGGGAGGTCCATGACGGCGGCCCCCGGCAAAGAAAAAAGACGATATACCCTTCTCTCCGGATATATCGCCGTAAATTCGTCCTTTAGCTGGGCCCAACGTCGGGTTAACCTACCTCTATCTCCTTCTCGTTCTCCCAGAGTCCGTGAAGGTTACACTTAGCCCGGCCGCGCAGCGGATGGGCGTGATCCAGTTTCACGGTAGCCTTCATTACGTAATGCGAATGCTCCGGAGTTAAGTCAAGCCTGGCTAAAAACGTCTCGCCGGAATAAAGCTCCATCCATTCGATAAAGTGTCCTATCTCGTTTGGGTGTTCCTTGTATTCGCCCACCTTAAGCGTAACTTCAAACTCCTCTCCGGCCTTCACCTTATCCGGTGCGTCAATCACCACCGCATGCTTCTTCTCCAGAGCGTCCATTTCATCCGGGTTATCTACGTCTGCTACGTTTACGCCACAAAAAAGGTCGCCTTCACATGATTCAGCCATTTACTCTCCCTCCTGGGGTATAGATAAATTGATGAAAATTATTGACTGCTCGTTACAGGACCGTCGGTTACGGCGCTAAGGTCTCTCCCGACTCGTCGATTAGCTCGATTGCCATCATCGGGCAGCCGTCGGCGGCCTGCTTGGCCGTCGACTTTTCGTCCTCGCCGATCTCAACTACCTGAATCCCGTCTTCTTCATCAGCGTCGATCAACTCCGCCTTGCCGTCATCCGCCGTCGCAAAGTGATCCGGGTCTATTGCCGTGCAGACGAAATTGCTCTGACAGGCGTTCTTGTCGAACTTGAGCTCGTACTTAGCCATTGGATTATCACCTCAACTTGTTGTTTGGCTAAAGAAACTATAATGAATACCAGCTAATAGTAAGTATAGTTTTATTCCAGCAGTTTTCAAATTGAAGAACCCCCATCGGTTGACTCAAGCGGTTATCGGTTTATAATCTGATGTATCCAAAAGGGGGTTCTATGAGAAAGAAGATCACCAACCAAATCGACTGGATAGGTGTAAACGACAGGACTACCGATCTGTTCGAGGACTTCTGGCCGCTCCCCGAGGGGATAAGCTACAACTCCTACCTCATCGAGGACGAGAAAAACGCCCTGATAGACGGAGTAAAGGAAGGGTTCACGGATGAGCTGGTAAGTGAAATTGGCTTCCAGGGGGGCGAACTTGACCTGGATTACGTGATCATAAACCATATGGAGCCCGACCACAGCGGCGCGCTGCAGACGGTTTCCCGCCTGGGGAGAAACGTGGAGTTTTTCTGCACGGAGAAGGCCAAATCCATGCTAGAAAGCTTCTACGGCATCGCGGACGACGTCAGGGTAGTACATACCGGCGACACAGTCGAGTTAGGCTCACACGAACTCGAATTTATCGAGACCCCCTTCGTTCACTGGCCCGAGACGATGATGACTTACGAGAGGGGGACGGGTATTCTCTTCTCCGGAGACGGCTTTGGTTCGTTCAAAACGCTAGACGGAGGAATATTCGACGACCAGGTTAACGTCGACGAATACTTCGACGAGACGGTCCGCTACTTCTCCAACATTATCGGCGCCTACAGCGCAACCGTCAGGGCGGCCCTGGCCAAGCTGAAGGGCCACGAAATAGAGGTGGTGGCGCCCGCACACGGGCTGGTCTGGCGTTCCGAACCTGAAAGGATCATCGACCACTACGCTCGACTGAGCAACCTGGAGAGCGTCCCCGCGGTCACCCTCGTTTACGGGTCCATGTACGGCTTCACGGAAAGAGTCATGGAAGCGGTGGCCGATGGAGTAAAGAGCGTCCCTGGCGTTGAGCTGGAAGTGATCGACGCGGCGAGAACCCACCCCAGCTTTTCCCTGTCCGAATCATGGAAGCGCGAGGGCCTGATCGTCGGGTCTCCCACGTACGAGGCCAGAATATTTACCCCCGTCGAGCAGTTCATCAACCTGGCAACGAAGAAGAAGTTAAAGGAACGGAAGGTCGGCTTC
>JAGXLQ010000105.1 GCA_018334595.1 Candidatus Bipolaricaulota bacterium
GTCGGGGGAAACGACCGGCCTGCCCGCCTTAGCTTACCTCGGTACCTCCCGGGCTTCGTCCTCTTGAAGGGTGGACCTGGGGCTTAACTCCTCCGGCGTGGTGCCGACGACGTGCCGTCTCCCCCTCATTGCCTTTTTTTCAGGCGGCAAGACCAATAGTTACGAGCTTAACGGCCATTTCCGCTCCCGGAGTTTGGACTAGTGCCTTGAAGCCTGGTAGTATCCTGTGGGGCCAAGAGAGGACGGCGGGCTCTGTGTCATAATTAAGGAGGTATGCAGATGAAAATTCTCAAGGAGTCCAAACAATCGCGATGCGGGGGAACGTGGTGGACATGGCGGCCGGAATTATCGTCGGTGCTGCGTTTGGGTCGATAACAAATTCCCTTGTTGGGGATGTGTTGAGCCCCCCGCTGGGGTTGATCACCAGCAACGTGGACTTGGACAACCTGTTCATACTCTTACGGGAAGGGGCCACGGCGCCTCCGTATCAAACGCTGGCTGAGGCCAAGGTGACCGGGGCGGTGACCTTAAACTATGGCCTGTTTCTCAACAAGATCATCAGTTTTCTCTTCGTGACTCTGGCAGTATTTTTTCTCGTCAGATGCATTAACAAGCTGAAGGGGATCCTGGAGTCGCCACTGGCAGGAGAGGAAGTCAGCTCCCGTACCTACGACCAAACAACCCCCCTATTGCCTGTCCACCATACCGATCAAGGCCAGCAGGTGCCCCTATTGTACGTCCGAGTTAAGGGACCCCCGTTGAACCGGTAGCTGTGGAATCCTCTAATATTTGTCTCGGGATACTCACGGTGCTGTGGGCCTGGGTCCGGAAGAAGGTCAGCTGCCCCCCCCCTGTACCGCGTAAGGGGGTATTACTTGTCTTTTTTCAGTTTACCGCCTACCCTAAATAACCTGGGGGCCGTGAAGAAATTGGCCGCTCTACCCCTAGCGTTTCCCCGCTACGAGGGTGGACAGCAGCCGTCGCCGAGAGATACTATCTGGAAAACCGTAAACGGGTCAGCGTTGGCTTTGAAATATCTCCCCGGGAGAGTGGTTTTGAATCAAAGCTCCGGGCAAATGTTAATTGACAGAGGAGAGACATGAAATTTGATCCCTTGGATTATCCCCATCCTTCCCGGCGTCATCTGGTCTACTCTACGAATGGCATGGTCGCCACCCAGCAGCCGCTGGCGGCTCAGGCCGGCCTGAGGATATTGGAGAAGGGGGGCAATGCGATCGACAGCGCCGTCGCCACGGCTGCTTCCCTCACGGTGTTGGACCCCACGTCAAACGGGATAGGTGGTGACGCGTTCGCGGTAGTCTGGCACGACGACGACCTTCATGGGTTGAACGCGAGCGGACCGGCCCCGGCCAGTCTTTCCATCGAGGAGGTTAGATCCCGGGGCTACGACGAGATACCAGAGTTTGGTTGGGAACCGGTGACGGTGCCTGGTGCACCTGCGGCCTGGAGCGAACTGTCCAAGAGGTTTGGAAAACTTCCCTTATCTACGGTCCTCGGTCCCGCCATCGAGTATGCCGAGAAGGGCTTTCCCGTCCCGCCGACGGTGGGGAAGACCTGGGAGAAGTCGTTTGATAGATACCGTGAAATGGACGGAGAGGAGTTTGACGAGTGGAAAAAAATCTTCGGCGTGAACGGGAGGCCTCCGGGGATCGGGGAGGTCTGGGCCTCCCCGGATCACGCCAGGACCCTGCATGCAATTGGAGAGACGGGGGGAGACTCTTTCTACAGGGGCGGTATCGCCGAGAGGATCTGTGAACATGCGGAGGAGACGGACGGGTTCCTCGCCCCGGAGGACCTCGTCGAGTACAGCCCCACCTGGGCCGACCCTATCTCGACCGGTTACCGGGGTTACACCGTCTGGGAGATGCCCCCCAACGGTCAGGGCATTATCGTGCTTATGGCGTTAAATATTTTACGCGGATTGGAGGTGGACTACGGGAACGCGGTAGACCGGTATCACAAGCAAATTGAGGCGTTGAAACTGGCCTTTGCCGACGGGTATAAGTACGTTTCCGATCCTGATTATATGTCGGTCGGGGTTGAAGAACTGCTCTCCTCCGGATACGCCCGCAAGAGGAGAAAGTTGATCCGGGGGGCCGCCTCTTCCCCGAAACCGGGCAACCCCCCTTCCGGGGGCGATACGGTATACCTGGCGGCGGCCGATGGGGAGGGCAACATGGTTTCGTTCATCCAGAGCAACTATAGGGGGTTCGGGTCCGGAATCGTAGTTCCCGAAACGGGCATCGCGCTTCAGAACAGGGGGGCCCTGTTCTCGCTTGACCCCGATCACGACAACTGCCTATCTCCGGGAAAGAAGCCGTATCATACAATCATTCCCGGGTTTCTCACGAAAGACCGTAGACCCGTTGGACCCTTTGGGGTAATGGGGGGTTTTATGCAACCGCAGGGCCATATCCAGGTAGTTACGGACATGATCGACCTCGGGCTCAACCCTCAATCAGCTCTGGACGCACCCAGATGGCGCTGGATTAGAGGTAAGCAGGTGAAGCTAGAGAGTTCTACCCCCGACCATATAGCGCGGGCGTTGGCCAGAAAAGGCCACAATCCCGAATACGCGCTCGATTCGACCCCGTTTGGTAAGGGGCAAATTATCGTCAACGACGATGGTGTCCTGGTCGGAGGGACCGAGCCCCGCTGTGACGGCCAGGTGGCCGCCTACTAATTTCCCCGGAGGCAACTAAACCAGGGGGTTGGGTGGGAAGCGCTTCCGGGGCCGTTCATTCCCTCTGAACGTCCTACTTAACCCGACGGGTTGATCGCAAAAATTGATATTATTCCGGTCCGAGGTTATTTACCACGTTAACTGTTGCTGGCCCGGCTAAGGGGGCGCTTACCCGATCTTCCCTCACAGCACGCGATTTGCGGGAGGTAGCCGCGTTGTTTACTATCGAAGGAGTTGCCACGGGGGTCAGGTAACTCGCTTGAGTCCCTGAGGGGCAAATGCGGGGGTCAAAACGGCGATAGGAGAGAAGAGAGGCGGGCCCGTGAGATGAAGACCAGATGAGTTTGTGATAATATTAGGTGGGTAAGTCGGGTCTACCTCCGAGGGGACCTTATGATGGGAAGGCCTCCGGGATAGGGTTTTTATCTCCTCGTCTGTCGTCTAGCCCCGGTTATGGCCTGGTAATTTTCTCTCGCTCGCCCTGTAGAGTTATGGGAGGGGCCTTTGGGAAGCGGACGTAGCAGTACAACAGTTAGCCCGGTCAAACCGTCGATCTATTAACTGGGGAGTTGATGTTTCTATGTCGGATGAAGCCACACTTGATATTTCGGGGTTACCGGAAATCTCTTTGCAGGCGGCCGAGGATTACGAGCAACATGGCGACCCCCTGATTGAACTGGTGAACGAAAAGTTGCAGCAGAGGGAGGACCTGAGAGAACTAATTGGTGACAATTCCGTCCAAACTATGGTTGAGAACCACGTGAACCACTTTCGGTTTATGGCAAACGTCTTTAAGCTCGTCGATTACGACCTGTTGGTCAGGACCGTCACCTGGGTTTATAAGACTTACAGGCATCACGGTTTCTCCTACGACTACTTCCCCGTGGCCCTCAAGGCGTGGTCAGAGGTGATCGAGCAACAACTGGATGTCGACAACTCAGCTCAAATTCTTAAGGTATATTCGTTTTTACTGGAAAATCACCAGGCCTTCGTCGATATGGCTCAGGAAGATGAATCCCCCCGGTTAAACCGCCAAGAAGAGACCACAGACACGGCTGAGCGGTTGTTAAAGGCCCTGGTTGCCGGGGACCACTAGGGCAGTCTGAGGATTTCCGCGGAGGAGGTAAACTCTCAGGAGGACGTCGGTGATTTCTTTGAAAAGGTTGTCAGGCCGGCGATGTACGAAGTAGGTAACCTATGGGAGAGGGGAGAAATATCGGTCGCCGAGGAGCACCTGGCTTCTTCTATCGTTTCGCGAATTATGTCTACCATATATTCTAAGTTTATAACTTTCGAAAATACCAGGGGTAAGGCAGTAGTCACTGCTACTGCCAACGAGTTTCACGAGTTAGGCTCCCGGATCGTGGCCGATTCTCTGGAGATGAACGGTTGGGACCTCGACCATCTGGGGGTCAATACACCTGTGGATGACCTCGTCGAGTTGCTGAAGAAGAGAAGACCGTTTTTCCTTGGGCTGTCGGTGGCAATACCTTTCAACCTGGACAACGCCATCGAGACCATAGACAGGGTCAAGGGCGTTCCCGAGCTCGAAGACATGAAGGTCATGGTCGGAGGGAAGGTCTTCAACGACAATCCCGGTCTCTGGAAGGAGACGGAAGCGGATGCCTGGAGCAGGGATAGCAACGAGGCGATAAAAGTTACTGGAGAATGGTGGAGGAAATTTAACTAGATGGTAAGTGCAGGGATTCCCGGTTGTCCTTACCCATTCAATACATATTTGAGGGAGTTGATTGACGACCTCGTGGTGGTTTTCGACGGGGGTGGGGAGCTGGTAGGCTACAACCGAGCCTTTCTCCACCTCGCAAAGTCAGATGAGGCCAACTGGATAGAGTTCAGGTCAAAGAAATATTTATCACCGGGGGTTCTGGGTTTCCGGAATTGCTCGAGGAAAATTCCTACATAGAGGTTAACCTGCAGCTCTCCGATAACTTTTTCGCAGGCAGCGGTTACTTCTTCAATTGTTACGTCTTCAGCGCCGGCGGTTACTATTACCTGATCGGCGAGAAGAGGCGGAGTGGAGACGGAGAGGTCCTGGAGAAGATCTTCCTGCTGAACAACGCACTTGCCAACAAGACGCGGAAGTTGACTAAGAAGAATAAAGAACTCGAAAGGGCCAACGAGAAAATCGAAGAACTGTCGAGAATCGACGTCCTCACTGGGCTTGCCAACCGCAGACACTTCATGGACTATTTTGAGAAGATGATCTCTCAGGCCCGCAGGCATTCTAACCCCCTCTCCCTGGCGATTCTTGACCTCGATAAATTCAAGGAGGTCAACGATACCTACGGCCACCATGCGGGAGATGAAGTGCTCTCAGCCGTTGGCGACCTTCTCAACGAGGAAACGAGAGGAGAGGATATGGCGGCGAGGGTGGGTGGGGAAGAGTTTGCTATACTTTTAACCCGGACTGGCGGAGAAGAGGCTTTCAGTCAGGCAGAAAGGATCAGAAACAGAATAACTGAACTGGGCCTGGAGTCGGTGTCAAGAGATGTCTCGGCCAGCATCGGAATATCGACAATGACGAGCGGAGATGACCCGGAACATATAATGTAGAGGGCCGATCGTGCCCTCTACGAGGCCAAGGAAGGCGGTAGGGACAAAGCCTGTAGGTCATATTGACCGCCAACCGCTCCGGTCTGAATAAAGGACAGGTAGAAGTAGGCGAGAGGTACCGGCCCGGATGTGTAAGCGGACGGATTATCACCGAGGGCGGCGTAGTTTGCTCGGGTCTCACA
>JAGXLQ010000106.1 GCA_018334595.1 Candidatus Bipolaricaulota bacterium
GGGGCGTTTATACATGTATGATACCCGTTTGGATAGACAGGAGCTCGTTTACGAAGGTGAGAATATCGGTGGGTTCACGATACAGCGAGATGGGGCATTGCTCTTATTCGGGGAAGAGGGAAGGGTTAAACAGTTGGAGGACGGGAAAGTCGAGACGGTGGTAGGGGGAATACAAGGTGAAAATGGTACCAGGTTCAACGACGTTATAGCTGATCCCCTCGGGGGGGTCTTTTGCGGGACCATGCCCACGGACGAGAGGCCCGGAAGACTTTACCGGCTCAATTCCGCCGGTGCGGTCGAGTTGATCCTGGACGGAGTCGAGTTGCCGAACGGGATGGGTTTTTCCCCGGACAGATCGACCTTTTACTTTACCGACACCCGGTCGAAAAGAATCTACGCCTTCGACTATAATGGGGTTACGGCGGATATCTCAAACCAAAGGACGTTCGCCTACGTGCCTGAGTCAAGTGGACACCCCGACGGCCTGACCGTGGACTCTGAGGGTTGCGTATGGTCGGCGCGCTGGAACGGTAGCTGTATAGTCCGGCATAACCCTAAAGGTGGAGTTGTCGGGAAAATCGACGTCCCCGCAAGGAAGGTGACCAGTGCTTCCTTCGGCGGTGAAAATTACAACGAACTCTACATATCTACCGCCGGTGGTGGGGACAGGCCGTCAGAGGGGGAACTGGCAGGTAGCCTGTTTAAGATTACGTTCGAAGACGTCACCGGCCGACCCGAACTCACATCAAGTGTCATGAGCGCCAACTAACCCCTCCAGGAATATTGTGGAGTAAACCCCAGGAGCCTCGCGGCTTTTCTTGAGTCTTCAAGGCTTTGAAACCCGTCAAAATCTATCTTCCTCTCCACGTCGGGGAAGTACCTATCGATTAACTTTGCCGTTCGGGTCCTTAGCCTCGTGTCCCTGGCGGCAATTTGGAAAACCTCGTGTCCGGAAAGGTGTTTCTCGATTGCCATACGAAAGGCCCGGGCTGCATCGCGGAGGTCTATGTACGACCAGAAGTTGTAGTAACCGGCCTCTGGGTCCCGTGTAAGTCTGTCAAACTCCTCAGTATCGTACTTATCGGGTTCGATTACCCAGGAGATCCTCAGCGAGGCGACGGAATATGCAAACCGCTGGACCATTGCCTCCGCCGTCCTCTCTATCAACACCTTTGACAGGCCGTAGCTATCGTCTGGCCTGGTTGGGTGCTCCTCATCAACGGGTAGGTAGTGAAGTTCCGGCCGGTTCTTCGTAAACGTGTAACCGAAGGTACAGTCGCTTGAGGCAACAGCCACCCTGTCCGTCCCCGTCCTTCCTGCTGACAGGAGGACGTTATATGTCCCGATAAGGTTTGTCCGCAGGACGTCTACGTCGGAGACGCCGACAGGAGACCTTATTCCAGCTAAATGTATTATTCTATCACACGGTGATAACGCCGCTTCGACGGCCTCGTAACTTTCTATGTCGAGGACGTGAACGTCCTCGATTGGGGAATCTTCCCAGGGCCTGTGAGTAATCCCGCGGACTTCGTAACCGCAATCCAAAAGATGATTAACAACACCCTGACCTACCTCTCCGCGGGCCCCGGTGACGCCAATTAACATCTAATCACCTCGATTTAGCCTTCTAGTTGAGTCAGGAAATCCTCTCGCTTGTCCGGAAAACGTACAGTGAGATCGTAAGGCAGAAGAGGGTAAATCCGACCAGTATCCCAATATTCTTCAGGTAGCCGAGGGGAGTCACTCCCTGAAACAGAACCCTCCTCGCAATATCTCCGTACTTGAAGGGAGACATCATGTCGTAGGGCGACCTCACCGTCGGGAGTATGGCAAGGGCCAGGGATATTCCTCCGCTCCAGAAGGCGACCGTTAACTTTGACGACCTCCAGGCGGAGAAGATCATGGTCAACCCGAGCACGAAGGACGTAATCGCCCCCATCGCCAGCCCCGACATAAGAAGTTTACCTATAGAAAAAGGCTCAAACAGATAGTAGGCGTAGTACCAGGTCACGCCTGCGGCAACTATGTTTCCCAGGATGACGTAGCTCGCCCTGACGGTAAACTTCGACGCAAGTATCTGGAATTTAGATACCGGCCTCGCCAGGAGTAATTCCAATGTTCCACTCTCCCTTTCCCCCGCGATGGCCGAAATTGTTATCAGGATGGCGACGACCGATCCGATCTGGAGCGTGTTGCTCACGTAGTCGTTCAACCCCGTGATAAGTGACGGCGTAAAGGCCTCGGCCAGGTCTTCCGGTACAAGCATAGGAATGAACTTCTGCATCAACACGGAAGAAGCGCCGAAGAATATTATCACGGCGGTAAAGATCACTCCCTGAGTCCGTGTCTCCTTGAACTCCTTCTTCATTAATTTCCACGTATTCACGAGCGTTCACCTTCCATGGTCTCCATGAAGATATCCTCCAGGGTAGCCCGGTTCAGGTCGAGATAGGTTAGGGCGTTTCCAGAGTCCAGCAGATATCTCGGGAGTTCGGACCCCGCGGCCTGGTCATCGTTTACCGTAATTACGTATCTGAGTTCCTCCCCCTCCAACCTCTCGACATCACGCACGTATTCTAATTTTTCTACATCCGCCTCGAACCCCTCCACCACGGACTCGAACCCCACCTCCACCTTGGCCCGGGAAAACTTCTTCTTCAACTGTTTCATCGACCCCTGGAGGACCATCTCACCCTCCTTAATTATTCCCACGCTCGAGCACACCCGGGAGAGTTCCGGCAGGATATGAGACGAGGTCAGGATCGTCTTCCCTTCACGGGTTAGGTCCTGAATTATGGAGAGTATCTTCTCCTTTCCAATCGGGTCCAACCCGGATGTAGGCTCGTCCAGGATCAAAATATCGGGGTCGTGGACGATACTTTGAGCTATCCCCACTCGCTGCTTTTGCCCCTTCGAAAGTTCGTCGAGGCTCCTGTCTCCGAGGTCCCTGAGCCCGACGATATCGAGAGAACGCTCTACCCTGTCGGGAACGCCTCCGACATCGTACAGGCTGCAGGTCCAGCTTAAGTATTCCTTTACCTTCATGAAGCGGTAAAAACTTGCGCCCTCGGGGAGATAACCTGTGCTGTTGAGGTCCAGTCTGGGGTTCCCATCAAAATGGACCTCTCCTTCAGTTGGGTTAAGAATCCCGGTAAGAATCCTTATAGTTGTCGTCTTCCCCGCCCCGTTAGGCCCTATCAAGCCGTAAACGTCACCCCGCTGGACCTCCAGGTCGAGGGAACTTACCGCCTTTACTCCATTTGGGTATACCTTGGTTAGATTCTCTGTGTAAAGATAACTCATATTACTTCCTTTCGAACACCAGATAGAACAACGGGCCTAACAGGCTGAAGATTAGCACGACGATCGTCCAGACCCACCTATCCTGCCTATCCCTCTTACGTCTGTTGAACTTCCAAATATCGAGCAGACAAAAGGCTTGGAGCCCGAGCTGTATTGCCAGAAGGGGAATTAACAGCAACAGCACGTCTTTGGCCTCGGCGAACGCCATACTTACCTCCTAACCCGGGGACCGTAACCAGGGCTACCAGCGGGTAGTGTGCCGGCGGAACATCCATCAGATCAGGTCCATTACAAATTGGTCTAGTAACAATATTACCGAAATCGACTCTTCAATCGAGGTTAGGCTATCAAATATACCCTTAAATATCAATCCGAAAGTCACGGTTGATATCGGGGAGCTGTTTCCGTTCAATTAATCTTGGAGGAGATTTACAATGAAATATAGAACTTTTGGTAAGACCGGATGGCAGGTCAGCGAGGTAGGACTAGGGACCTGGGCACTAGGCAGTGACGCCTGGGGGGACGTGGACGAGGAACAAGCACTTGAGGTCCTTGACGAGGCACAAAAACAGGGGATTAACTTCTTTGATACCGCCGACGTCTACGGGGATGGCACTAGTGAAAAGAGGATAGCTAGGTCCCTGAAGAATACGGACGAGCGGATTTACGTCGCCACCAAGTTTGGTCGTCGCCTCGACCCCCACACTTCTTCCGGTTACACGAAAGGTAACCTTGAGGGTTTTCTCGAACGTTCGTTAAGAAAACTCGAGATGGATACGGTGGACCTGGTCCAACTTCACTGTCCGCCGACCGAGGTCTACTACAGGCCGGAGATCTTTGAGGCAATGGAGGACTTCGTCGATCAGGGCATGGTTCGATATTACGGCGTTAGCGTGGAGAAGGTGGAAGAGGGGTTAAAAGCCCTAGAGTATCCAAACCTGGCAAGTGTCCAGATAATCTTCAACATGTTCAGGCAAAGGCCGGCCGACCTCTTCTTTGAACGGGCATCAGAACGGGACGTGGCAATCATTACCAGGGTTCCCCTAGCAAGTGGGCTGCTTACCGGTAAGTACGATAGAACCTCAGAATTTCCTGAAAACGATCACAGGAATTTCAATAGGAAAGGTGAGGAGTTCGACGTGGGGGAAACCTTTGCCGGCGTAAACTTTGAAACGGGATTAGACGGGGCAGCGGAAATTGAAGAGGTAAGGCCGCAGGGCTTCACCATGGCTCAGCTGGCGATAAAGTGGATCCTCGAGCACGATGACGTAAACGTAGTCATACCCGGAGCCAAAAACAGAGGGCAGGTCCGCGACAACACAGAAGCAAGCGATCTTCCGGGACTTCCGGACAACGTTATGGATAAGGTGGACCGAGTCTACGAAAAACACGTAAAGGAGCAGGTACACCAGCGCTGGTAGTTCTGGACCCCTCCCGCATATGTGAACCGGAAGGGGTCGAACAATATGGCTGACTTTTTCCAGATCGTAGCTGAGGGCCCCAGGGTAATCCCTGGGGTTGAATCAGCTCGTTTTTATCCTCAATAATTATTGAAAATTTCAGAGCATCGGGTATTATTATATTTAAAGTCTTTTACCTGTTAATTCTTGTAATTTTAGAAACTTAGTTCATTGGTCTTACCAGAGGATGGAAACGTGGACAAAAAACCTATCGACAAGGGATTACTTCTTGACTCCCTGCTGGAAACCAGCCCGGACTGGATTTACTTCAAAGACCTCCACCACAGATTCGTCCTTGTCAGCAGGACAAAGGCGAGAACACTACGAAAATCCCCCGAGGGTTTACTCGGAAAGACCGACTGCGACTTCTATCCGGAGGACATCGCAGAGGAGTCCCGTAAGGACGATCAATGGGTACTGGACAACGAAGAACCGATAATCACCAAGGAGGAGAAGGTCCCGGATCCCGGCGGAGGCCGATCCTGGGTCTCCACAACCAAGGCACCCCGCTACGACCGTTCTGGCAACCTCGCGGGCACGCTTGGCATATCCCGGGACATTACCGAGAGGAAGGATCAGGAAGTTAAGCTCGAATCGGTCCAGGCGCTTGCCAGGGAAATAAAGCTGACTAATACCAGAAGGGAGCTGCATAAGCTTGTTTT
>JAGXLQ010000004.1 GCA_018334595.1 Candidatus Bipolaricaulota bacterium
GAGGGTGCTTTCGTCTGGATTTGAAATCAGACCGAACAGCCTGCACCCCGCCCGATATCCAATTTCGTAGGGCTTTTGGGACACTGAAGTAATCCCTGGCGTTACCGCGGTCCCCCATTCGGTGTCGTCAAAGCAGATGATGGATATTTCATCGGGATAAGAGATTGAGTGGTCCTTTAGGTACTGTAAAACCCCAATAACCATGAGGTTGTTGGCAGCAAAAATTGCAGTTACGCCTTCGTTATTATTGAAAAGTTTGCTCGTTGCCCGGTAGCTTTTCTTCAATTGTGAATTACCCATAACGACGAGGCCCTCGTCGTAACCTATTGAATTGTCGTCCAGGGCGTCCTTGTACCCCCGAAGACGGTGGTCAGTCGATTGAATGCCTTTGATACCGGCAACGAAGCCAATATGTTCATGTCCTTTATCAATTAAATAATTGACCGCCCGGTACGCTCCCCCGTAGTTATCTGAAACTATTTCCGGGAAGTTTAAACCGTCTACGGACCTATCTATTAGAACGATGGGGATCGAGTCGCTAAACTGAGCTTCGATATTATCGGCTCCTTCGGTCGTCGGCGCGATTATTATTCCGTCAACCCTCTGGGATCGGAGCAGTGACAAATAATGCTTTTCCTCTACAGGGTCTTCGTCAGTGTTGCAGAGGATTAGGTTGTAATGATTTTCTCTTGCGCAGTCCTCCACGCCTCGAGCGACTCGAGGAAAGAAGGGGTTGGTAATATCGGATACCAGAAGACCAACCGTGTTGCTCTGGCCCTTTCTTAACCCCCGGCCTAGCTGGTCCGGATGATAGTTAAGTTTTTCTATGGCTTTGTTCACCCGGTCCGTGAGTTCGGGGCTTACGTATCTGGTATTGTTTATTACTGCGGATACCGTGGTAATTGACACGTCCGCTAGCTGTGCGACGTCTTCGATCGTAGATGCCATATTTGTCCCTCTTACGTTGGTTAAGGTTGGTTAAGAAAACGTTAACGAAAACGTTACCATTTTATAACAAATATTTTCCTCCAAGTCAAGACGTAGTATATTTTCTTTGATGTACTATCCGCTTGACCTGCTATAGTAACCTTTGGTGGGAATATACGCGTACTTGTAAATTGGGGCCAACTGCCACCTTAGTCGTCCTGGGGATTAATTTGCCATTTTGGAAAGAGATAATATAATTGAAAAAAATACGTTAATGATCAAAAAACTATATGGGAGTGCAGGAGTTGTAGAGGTAACTCTTTCGTTGGTTCTTGCTTCCAGATCACGCCCGAGAGGAGTTATATCTCTCCGGAAAAACCTTGATTCTATATCCTGGAGGTGTAGAGAAAAAAGTTATGTTCCGGAAGTCAATTACGTTCTCTATTGTTCTTGTTTTTTTGCTAGTTGTGGCCTCGTCCGCCGCCGATCCATCGGCGGCAAAGCTAGATCCCACCCTGAGGTTTCTCGTTGACCAGAATGCACAGATGGTGGAGGAAACGGGCGAACGTCTTAACATCGCACCATACGCAAAGTCCCTTGGGGTATACTCGGATGACCGACCTGTCCGTCTCCAAAAGCAGAAGGTAATTACGAAAGACGGTACTACGGACTACATATACGAGGTACCCGAAGGCTCTTCTGGTTACAGGGTTGGGTTGTTGATTAAGTCCAGCTCTCTCGCTGCCGTCAAGGGGACGGGGGTGGACGTCGGGAGCGTTGCCGGTGACGTCATCACCGCCGTGGGCACGCTGGAGCAGGTAGAGGAGCTATCCCAACTCGCTTCCGTGGACTACGTCGAAGCTTCCCGGCGGGTGGAGTTCCACCTAAACGAAAGCGTTCCCCTTATTGGGGCTGCGAAGTTACATCGGCAGGACCCACGGTTGACGGGTGAGGGCGTTATAGTTGGTGACGTGGACACGGGAATCGATTACGACCATAGGGACTTCAGGGGTGGGGTAAATGACCAGGAGTCGAGAATACTCTACATCTGGGACCAAACCGAAAACCACGGGCCCACCCCCGCCGTGTTTCGGTACGGGACGGAATACAAGAAGTCTGACATCGAATACGACATAGCGGAAGACTTCGGGCCTGACGCTGGCAGGGTCGGGGAGAAAGACACAGGTGGCCACGGGACGCACGTTACCGGCATCATGGCAAGCGACGGATCGTCAAACCCGGACCCTTCGAAGTACCCATATTACGTGGGGATGGCGCCGGAAGCGGAAATCATCATGGTAAAGGCCAATTTGAGTACACCAACTGAAAGCACCGCGAAGTACGTCGTCGACGGAGTAAACTACATATTTCGCAAGGCGGATAGGCTGGCAAAGCCAGTCGTGGTAAATCTAAGTTTGGGAATGCATAACGGTCCCCACGACGGGACGAGCCTCTTCTCCCGGGCGCTGGAACAGCTCGACGGTCCGGGGAGGCTAATAGTCGTTTCCGCTGGCAACGAGGGTGCTGATACTATACACGCGGGAACGTCGTTGCTGCCGGGAGATAACGCTCAAGTGATCTTTCAAGTCGGTCACGACGGAGAATCGGGCACGTCAAGGGGCATCGCCGCGATCAACACCTGGTATTCAAGTGATAGTCAATTTAGTGTGAAAGTTGCTTCCCCAGGTGGTGACGTTTTATTGACCGCCCCCCACGGAGCCCAGACGTCTTCTGCAACGGATGATGGGTGCATATTTGTCGATAACGCCTCCGCCGGCCAGAACCCGTTGAACGGCGACAACGAGCTGGAGATACAGGTTTTCGGGACAGGTTTTCAGGGATGTCCTGTTGACATGAAAAAGGGGCTTTGGGGGTTTCAGATTACAGCTCCGGAGGGAACTTCCGGCGGCCGGTTCGACAGCTGGTACTACTGGAACTCTGACGGTGGGAAATTCGAGGGACCAGACTCCGATAGCAGGATGACGATAGGTATCCCCGGGGTGGCGGAAGATTTGATTACCGTGGGGGCGGAGATGACGCGGACGAGCTGGGTGAACGTAAATGGAGTGAAGAAAAGTTATGGTGACCTTTATGCTTCTTTCTTTTCCCCTTCCAATAAGGGTAACATCGCGTACTTTTCCAGCCGGGGGCCGACCAGGGACGGGCGGACCAAGCCGGAACTGACCGCCCCGGGTATGGCCGTGGTCTCCGCCCTGGCTGGCGCCCACGTACCGGTGCTAAAGAGCGAAGGAGACTATAAGGACTGGGTGGTAGAGGACGGACTCCACCTCGCGATGCAGGGGACGAGCATGTCCGCGCCGATCGTCAGCGGGCAGGTCGCCCTGATGTTACAGGAGGACCCGAACTTGACCCCCGCTCAGGCGAAGCAGAAGCTGCTGGGGACCGTGAAGGTGGACCAATACACGTCGGTCGGATTTGACCCCGCCGTCCTTCACAACGGGGGGAATCCTTCCAATCCATTTTCCCGCAACGTAGGTCCCGTTTCCAACAACACCTGGGGGCACGGAAAGATGGATTCCGCGAGGGCGGCCAGGACCCTGGGGCTGGTGTTGAGCGACGCGACGAAGATCGAGGCGAAGTTTGGTCCCAATCCGGCGGCGGCAGCTGAGGAGGTCTACCTCTACTACGACCTCCCGGACGGCTCTTCGGATGCCAAGTTGAAGGTCTATAGCGCCGCGGGTAAGGAGGTCTATTCTGCTTCGCTTTCACCTGCGGGAGACGTCTACAGTTGGTCTCTGGAGAACTCTGAGGGGACACCCCTGGCAAACGGGATCTATCTTTACGTGGTCACGACCGGAAACGAAGTTTCCGACATTGGAAAGTTAATTGTCCAGAGAAGGTGATTTGGGTGATAAATATGAAAAATTACACCAAAATGATTGGATTATTTAGCATAACCTTCGCCCTGTTGTTTGTTGCTTCTTACGACTCCTCGGCTGCCGAGGAATACGTCAATACCGCTGCCATCTTCGAAATGGGGACTGGTGCCAGGACGCTGGGGGAGTAAACACCACGTACGACAACAAGTTTAATGAACTGACGTTTAACTCCGCCGTCGGTGCAATTGGACGGGTTGGCGTAGCGGGCATGCAACTCTCCTCTGGTTTGATTGACGTTGTAGATAGATATGGAATAAATACGGGAGAGACTACATCCTATTCCAGTACCGGACTGATCGGTAGCTTTGGGGTGTCGACCGAGGAGGTTGGACTTGGGGCGAAGGATCTGGGAATTGGCTTGCAGGTAAGGACCTACAACTCTACCCTGCATGAGACGACTGGGTCCGGAGTTAGCCTGTCGCTGTCCACCTTATACAGAGCTGATCTTGGCGGTAACAGCGTCGCCCAGGTGGGGGTTGTTGTACCAAGCGTCGTGGTTGTTAACTCGTTTTTCGAGGACCTTCCGCTGGGGAAGATCGTCTACGTTGACTCCGACGGCGATACCGTACACGAGGAACTCTTTCCCAACTCGTTTGGATTGGGGGTGGGGTTGAAGACGAGGCTCGGTAAGCCTGGCGGAATTAATATGGGGTTGGACTGGCGCGCCCAGGGTGGCTTCCGAGCAGGGATTGAGGGGAGGTTCCCCGTTGGTAATCTGCGTTTCGGCGCAACCGGGGACGGCTCGATAACTGCCGGCGCCGGGTTAAACCTGGAGGCCCCGTTACCCGGTGGAGTTCTGGAAAACGTGGAGTTGGACGGGGGGTTGACGTGGCAGGCAAATCTGGGGATCTCATGGATTCTCTCGTTCTCAGCGGAGGTTTAACCTCGTAAAAGCACTTTTTCTGGAATGGGGGATTTACATTTAGACAAGAGATCCTTTCCAGTATATTCTTCCTCTATGTGGTATTTGTGAAGGGACGTCCTTCTTTGTAGACTAGTAGTAAGTTTTTATTTATACCTAATTGGGGGTTTGCTGAATGAGTCAATTTACGTCGAGAGAAAAAATTTCAACGGAATATAAATGGGACCTGGAACGCATGTTTGCTGGTGACGGGGAGTGGGAGGAGGAGCTTGAGGAGGTCGGGGGTAAGATGGGAAGGCTGGAAAAGTACGAGGGCCGTCTGGCCGAAAGCCCCGAAACACTTCTTGCTGCCTTGAACCTTCGCAGCGAGCTGTTTAGGAGAACCGACAAACTCTTTGCTTACGCAAGAATGAGAAGCGACGAGGATACCCGGGTGCAGGAACATCAAGCGATGACTTCCCAGGCGAGGGGGGTTCACTCAAAAGCCCGCTCTGCAGCAAGCTTTATTGAGCCGGAGCTTCAGAGCTTAACCAGGGAAGAACTTGAAGAGATGGCCGGCCTGGAAGAGGAGCTGGCCGAATATCGTCACTACTTCGACGACATAATGAGGCTCAAACCTCATACGAGATCTGCGGAGGTCGAGGGCCTTTTAGCTGACCTTAGCGAGGTCCTGTCCGCACCGGGCGAGATCTTTAACTACCTGACCAACGCTGACCTCGATTTCCCCAGCGTAACAGATAGGGATGGGGAAGAGGTAAAGATAACTTTAAGTAACTTCGTAAAGTTGTTAAAGAGGGACGATAGGGACTTTAGAGAGAGAGTATACAGCGAGTTCTACGACGTCTTTGGGGGGTTAAGCAATACGTTTGCGGTTACTTACAGCAACAGCCTGAAAGGGGACACCAAGCTGGCACACGCCAAAAATTACGAAAGCACCCTGGAGAGTTCGCTAGATAAGGACAATATTCCCATTGAGGTCTACGAAAACTTGATAGGAGAAGTTAATAATGGGCTGGGCTTGTTGCATAGGCACGTGGAGCTGAAGAAGGAAAGCCTGGGAATTGACGAGCTAAACATGTGGGACCTCTACGTTCCCTCGGCGGAATCTAATGGTCCTGAGATCAGCTATGAAGAGGCCAAGGAGTACGTCCTCCAGGCCATCTCGCCCCTAGGTGAGGAGTATCGGGCCCGGGTAGAGGATGGTTTCAGCTCTCGATGGGTTGACGTTTACGAAAACCCTGGAAAGCGAGCTGGTGCCTACAGCTGGGGCACTTACGATACTCAACCCTACGTATTGCTCAACTTTCAGAACGATATTTCTTCTCTCTATACGTTAGCCCACGAGTTGGGCCATTCTATGCATTCCGTGTTAACGAAGGACAACCAGCCCTACCATTACTCCGACTACTCGATCTTCATTGCCGAAGTCGCAAGCACCTGTCACGAGGCCCTGTTGACCGAATACCTCCTGGATAACGTGCAGGACAGGTCGTTTAGAAGGCACGTTTTGGACAACTTCCTGGAGGGATTCCGCGCCACCTTTTTCCGTCAGGCCCTTTTCTCCGAGTTCGAACACGAGGCCCATGGAGTGGTCGAAAGTGGAGAGGGGGTAACGGCACAAAGGCTAAACGAGCTATTCGGCTCGTTAAAAGAGAAGTACTACGAGCCCGCGGAGATAGACGAGAGGATCCGCCGGGAGTGGATGAGGATCCCCCATTTCTATCGACCCTACTACGTATATCAATATAGTACGGGTATAACGGTGGCCCTAGCTATGGCGAAGAGGATTATCGAAGGGGGCAAGGAAGCGGCTGAGCAGTACAAGACCGTCTTAAACGGGGGTTCGAGTGATTATCCAATGAACCTGTTGCGTGATGGTGGAGTTGATTTGACCAAGCCAAAGCCAATAAGAGAAGCTCTGTCGCTCTACGGACAATATCTGGACGAGATGTCGGAATTGATTTGATTGGAAACAAATAGGTGGGGCGGGAAGAGACTTCCCGCCCCGGAATTGTAATTATCGGTTTATTCTTCTTCGTCAGTTACCTGCCGTGATCCAAGTTCTCTGTCCAGTGCGAGTAAACCAGAGCCGCTGGTACCGACCATGTCAAGCTTATCTACGATCGCTTCTGTGGTAGCTTCTTCCTCGACTTGCTCTTCAATAAACCAGTCGAGCATCTGTAACGTCGCCTTGTCGTTTTCTTGTTCGGCCAGGTCGACGAGTTCGTGTATCTTTCCGGTTATGTACTGTTCGTGGTCAAAGGCATTCTCAAAGGCGTCAAGGGGGGAGTTCCACTCCATTTTAGGCTTTTCAATTTCCTGTAATTTAACCCTTCCGCCCCGGTCGTTTACGTAACGGAAAATCCGCATCGCGTGTTCCTGTTCTTCCTGAGCCTGCAATTCCATCCAACTGGCGAACCCGTCGAGGGACTCGGCGTTGAAGTAAGCTCCCATGGACAGGTAAATGTAATATGAAAAGAGTTCCTCGTTGATTTGATCGTTCAGCGCTTTTTCTACTTTTTCGTTGAGCATCTCTTCCAACCTCCTGTTATTGTTGTTACTTTATCTTAATCGAAATCATTACTGATTACAACTGTTTATTAACAAAGTAAAGGGGTTCGGTCTTCCAATTTTTATACAGGTCCGTTTAGACCGCTACAGTCTGCATGTTTTTTTAGCTTGCGCAGATCTTTGATATTCATCTTCCTCCGGGTCTTGTATATTATACCCTTCGATTCAAATTTACTGAGTGTTTTAGAGATCGTCACGGAGGAACATCCCACGATTTCAGCCAGCTCGTCGTTTGTGAGGAAGAAGTGATTTGACATCCCCTCATCTAGCATTAATAGCCAGTAGGCGGTGCGTTCCCTTACCGAGCAGGAACTGAGCTCGATGTTATTCCTTAAGGATTTCATGCTATTTGCTATCTCCCTGGTAATTACTTCGTCTGCTTCCTCAACGATTTTTGAGAAGATAGTTCTGTCCAAAAACAGGGCCGTCGTCTCCGTCAGCGATTTTGCCGTGGTTTTATACCACTTTTGCCCGTCAAGGAAAGCATCGCCGATTAAAATATCGCCGGGTTTTAACAAGCGCAAGGTAATGTTGTTTCCGATCGAGTGATGAGAGATTTCTCTTACAACGCCCTTGCATATGATGTAAAACCCAACTATCGGTTCGCCCGCTTCGAAGACCCATTCGTCACTATTGTACGAGAGGATATTGGCGGAGTTCATCTTCTTGACCATCTTTCGCAGGTGCTTCTTCTTGAAAATACAGTCTGCATCGCAAGATTCACAAAACCTAAAAGGCTCTTTGTGCATTTGTTGCCTCCTTTTTTCGAGTGTTATTTTGATCGGGCAGTGAAAATTACTTTATATAAATATTTAACAGTCTAAACGTGTAAACATAATATATGGATATAACATTTTTTGCAAAAATTAGAAAACGGGCCAAGATTGTAGACCACCACAAAGAAACAACGGGGGTAAAGTTCTTGTCTGCCACTTTACCCGCAAAAAATTTACCAGGAGGCGAGAAAGTTACCCCTCATGTTACGGAGATTCCCGGTCTGAGTCCATTAATTGTTTAACTTAAGGCAAGATATTTCCCAATTGTAGGGGAAAAGAGGTAATATCTGGGCGTAGTGGTCTCGTCGTTAAAGTAATTTTTACGGGCGGGCATACTACTAAATTGGCCGGCGAAAAGGCCCCCACTACGAATCGATTAGATTCGACTATCTTTCAATTGGAAACTAGTATTCCTTGAGTTACGGTGGTTAAATAGCTAACATTAAATCATACTAAAAACCAGGAGTAAATAATGAGTGAAGTCAAGACTGCTTTTATCGAAGAGGAGATGGAGGAATCTTACATAAATTACGCAATGAGCGTAATTCGTGGGAGGGCTATTCCGGACGTAAGGGACGGATTGAAGCCTGCTCAGCGGAGGATTCTGTTTGCTTTGGATGAACTTGGCCTGCACGCTGATGGGCCACACAAGAAATCTGCCAGAATCGTTGGAGAAGTGCTGGGTAAGTACCATCCACACGGAGATCAAGCTGTTTACGATACAATGGTTAACATGGCCCAGGAGTTTTCGTTTAGGTATCCGTTGATTGACGGTCAGGGTAACTTTGGGTCCATCGATGGGGACTCTCCTGCCGCTATGAGGTATACAGAGGCGAAACTGGCATCAATTAGTGATGCCTTCTTGGACGAGTTGGACGAGGATACAGTCGACTTCGACCCAAATTTTGACGACTCGTTGGAAGAACCAACGATCCTGCCAGCCAAGATTCCAGGACTGTTGCTTAACGGGTCTTGGGGTATTTCGGTAGGCATGACTACCAAGGTCCCGCCGCATAACTTGACCGAACTCATTGAGGGCCTTATCTATCTTATCGATAACCCTGACGCCTCGCTCGACAAGCTGATGAAGTACATTAAGGGGCCGGACTTCCCCACTGGGGCAATCGTGCTGGGAAGAGATGGGATCAAGCAGGCTTACAAGACCGGCAAGGGTAGAATAAGAATGCGGGCGAAAACACACCTCGAGGGAGACAACGTCATAGTAACCGAGATTCCTTACATGATCCGCAAGTCGACGATAATTGAGAGGATCGCGGACAAGGCGAAGGACGGGACCATCGAAGGGATTACTGACGTTAGGGATGAGTCGGATAGGGAAGGGCTGAGGATCGTAATTAAGCTCAAGCGGGGGACAGAGCCAAAGGTAGCCCTCAACCGCTTGTTTAAGTACACGCCCCTGGAAAAGACTTACGGGGCAAACTCGACGGTTATCATCGACGGCAACCCGCGACGGCTGTCCCTGAGGGAAATACTTAACGCTTTCTTGGATTTCAGACGGACCGTCGTCAAGCGCCGTACTGAGTATCGCCTGGACAAGGCCGAGAGAAGGGCCCATATCCTCGAGGGATTGCAGATAGCCCTGGACAATACCGACAGGGTTATCAAGGTGATTCGGGCAGCTAAGGACAGGGGAACGGCAAGAAAGGACTTGATCGACAAGTTTGCTTTCTCCGAGGAACAGGCAAACGCGATATTGAAGATGCAGCTGGGCAGGTTGACCAGCCTCGAGCGAGAGAAGGTCGACGCCGAGCTCGAAGAAAAGCGTGAATACATCAGCAAGTACAGGAATATCCTCTCCTCCAGCCTGAAGCTGAATGAGATTATCAAGGAGGAACTGCGGGAGATAAAAGAAGAGCATGGCGACGATAGAAGGACTTTAATTACCGAAAAGGTCGAGGAAGTGGATGCCGAAAAACTCATTCCCGATCACCGCGTGGTTGTACAGATAACTGAAAACGGGTTCGTAAACGCTCCCCGGAGGCGGGGCTACAAAACGCAAAATCGTGGTGGCAAAGGCGTTATCTGCATGAATCTCGACGAGGAAGATAGGGTATTTGTCGCTGAAAGCAGCAACTCTAGAAACGATCTATTGCTCTTTTCTAACAGGGAGAATGCCTACAGGATAAAGACCTATAAGCTGCCTTCTACTCGCAGGGATACACGGGGCGAAAAGCTAAACAGGATACTTGACCTCAAGGAAGGTGAGAAAATTGCCAGCCTGTTAAACGTGGGCGATGAGGTAGTCGAGGACAGTTACTGCCTTCTTGCCACTAAAGGTGGCTACCTCGTGAAGAACTCCCTAAGCGATTTTGCCTCGGCTCACATAAGTGGAATCCATAGCATGCGCGTGGAAAGAGGTGACGTTGTTAGCGGGTCGACGATAAGCTATGGCCAGGGGGAGGTGCTGATGGCGAGCCGTGGAGGTCAGGTTATCAGGTTTGAAGAGGAGGAGATAAGATCGACCGGTAGGCCATCCAAGGGAGTAAGGGGCATGGACCTCGCACCGGGCGATCAGGTTATTGGGGTCGTCTCCATGACGAGGGAAATAATAGAGAAGGATCCCCAGTTGCTGTTCATTACGGAAACAGGGAAGGGCAAAAAGGTTCCCCTTAGCGAGTTCAAACAACAGGGGCGTGCGGGAAGAGGGAACCTCGGCATCAAGCTCAAGGACGATGATGGCTTGATTTCGGTCAAGCTCATGGTTAGCGGAGAGGAAATCTTACTCTGCAGCGAGCGCGGCAAGGCTGTAAGGTTGAGTATAGATGACGTCAGTCAGTTTCAACGCTATGCAAAGGGCGTCAACTTGATGAGCCTTGACGAATTCGATCGAGTGTCTACAACTACGGTAATATAACATCAACACCACAACGAGCGGAGGTCATTATATGGAAGAAAGTTTAGAGGAAGTTGTTGAAAAGATAAAACACGGGACTGCTGATCTAACTCCCGAAGAAGACCTACTGGACAAGTTGAAGACCTCAACGGAGGAAGGTAGACCCCTGAGGGTGAAGTTGGGCGTCGACCCCTCTTCTTCTGACTTGACTCTTGGGCACGCAGTCGTCCTGAGGAAGTTGAGGCAGCTGCAGGACCTGGGACACCTCGCGGTCATGGTGGTAGGAGACTTTACCAGAAGGATCGGGGACCCTTCTGGTAGAAGCACCACCAGAAAGATTATGGGTGCGAAGGAAATCGAGCAGAACATGAAGGATTACGAGCGACAGGTCTTCAGGATTTTGGACCCGGAAAGGACGGAGTTTCGCTACAACTCCGAGTGGTTAGGTAAACTTACCTTCGAGGATATCATCGAATTGACCTCCAAATACACCGTGGCGAGGATGCTTGAGAGGGACGATTTCTCCAAGAGGTATTCCCAGAACAAGCCGATATCCATTCTTGAGTTTCTCTACCCGCTGGCTCAGGCTTACGATTCGGTGGCGGTTGACGCAGATATAGAGCTCGGGGGTTCGGACCAGAGGTTCAACCTCATCGTCGGTAGGCAGATTCAGCGCGAGTTTGACCAGGAACCACAGCTTGTAATGACGGTCCCCCTTCTGACCGGCACGGATGGAAGCAGGGCGATGAGCCAAACAAGGGGCAACTATATTGGCGTCAACGAGGCGCCGGAGAAGATGTTTGGAAAGTTGATGTCGCTCTCCGACGAAACCATGCCCGAATATTTTGAATTGTTGACGGACATGAGTTTCGAGGACCTGGAAGACCTCCACCCGAAGAAAAAGAAGAAGAAACTTGCCTTCCAGATAGTTAAGTCCATATACTCGGAGGTCGAAGCTGAACACGCTCAGGAGGAATTTGAACGGGTATTCGAGGACAACCTTAAGCCTAAAGATATCGAAGAGGTCCACGTACCGGCAGACGAAATTAAGGATGATGGCTCGATCTGGATTCTGAACCTGTTGGAGATCTCCGGATTTGTGTCGAGCAGGTCGGAGGCGAGGCGGTTGATCGACCAGGGAGGGGTGAGACTGGGAGATGAGCCGGTGAACACCGTAGACTTTGATCCGGTCCTTGAGGGACCGGTCGTCCTCCAGGTAGGGAAGAAGAAATTCGCGCGGATGGTTCCTGAAACCGATTAGGTACTCATGGGGTGAAAAAGATGGCTGAGTGTATTTTCTGTAAGATAGTAAGTGGAGAGATCGAGGCGAATGCTGTATATGAAAACTCCTCCGCGGTTGCCTTCCTCGATGCCAACCCGCTTGTTGACGGCCACACAGTCGTGGTCCCCAAAGGACACGTGGAAAGGTTTTCCGACATGGACGAGGAGACGGCGGCTGGTCTGTTTGACGCCGTCCAAAAAGTAAACGATGCCGTGTTGTCGGGGTTGGGTGCTGACGGGACGAATATTGGCTTGAACGACGGCAAAGCCGCGGGGCAGGCCATTCCACATACCCACGTCCATATTATTCCAAGACATGTCGATGACGGGGGAGGTTCACTGCACTCTATAATCCAAAGAGACGATGTATCCGGACTAGAAGAAGTCCAGGAGAAACTGGTAAATTATCTGGACGGATAGGAAACTTTAACCCTGAAAAGTTTCATGTTTCAGGGACGGGCCGAGGCTGTTTTCGGGCCAGTATGTATCACTATAACTATTACCGTGGTGAAAATTGAACTCCGAATTTGATGACCTCGTCGATAGAACTCAGACAAATTCTTTGAAGTGGGATTTCCGCAAGGAGGTATTCGGCCGAGATGACGTCCTGCCTTTATGGGTTGCCGATTCCGATTGGAAGACGGCGCAGCCCATAATAGATGCAATCATCCAGCGGGCAAAACACGGAGTATTTGGATATACGAAACCCGGAAAAGAGGCCACTCGACTGGTAGTTGACTGGTTCAGGGAGAACCACGGCTGGACCATCGACCCCGAATGGGTCGTTTTCACGAACGGAGTCGTCCCCTCGTTGAGCATAGCCCTAAGGGCCAATATCAAAAAAGGTGACGGCGTAATAGTTCAGTCACCCGTCTACTACCCATTTTTTGAGGTCATAGACAAGAGCGGTGCGGGCGTCGTTACCAACGAGTTGATCCTGGACGGGACCGGTTACCGCATGGATTATCGGGGGTTGGACCGAATATGTAAATATCCCGGGGAGGACTTACCGGTTAAGCCCAAGCCGAAGGTCTTGCTGCTCTGCAACCCGCATAACCCGGTTGGCAGGGTTTGGGCGGAAGAAGAATTACTGCATCTAGCCGAGATCTGCCTGGAGAACGAGTTGCTGTTAATCTCAGACGACATTCACGCCGAGTTTACCTATGGCGACAACAGGTATACCCCCATTGCGTCCCTCGACGAGGAAGTCTCACGAAGGTCGGTAACGTTGTTGTCTCCCAGCAAGGCATTTAATACCGCGGGCATCCCCGCGGGAGTCGCCGTAATTCCCGATCCCCTTATCCGGAAGAAGTTCAACGAAAGGAAGTCAAAATTACTCAACGGCCCCAGCATATTCGGCTTAGCAGCATTGAAAGCGGCTTATGGGTCGGGTGATGGTTGGCTGGAGCGGCAACTCGACTACCTCGAGGACAATATCGAGTTTACCCTGGATGCCGTTGAAGGAATGCGAGGAGTGGAAGCGTTTAGACCGGAGGGCACTACGCTAATCTGGCTCGACTTCAGGGGGTTGGAATTGACCGACGAGGAACTCGAGGGTTTTCTCGTGGATAAGGCGAAGGTTGGCTTGGATATGGGGTCCTGGTTTGGCCCTGGTGGAGAAGGATTTGCCCGTCTCAACGTTGCCTGTCAGCGCGAGACTGTCAAGGAGGGGCTCAGTAGGATTTCCCGGGCCTTAGAGGACATATAACGTGGGTTGACCTCTCTTGATGTCCTTCTCAGTCTCTTTTTGCCCCGAGTGCCTTGACTTCGGAGTTAATTGACTCGACGAACTTTTCTGATTTTCTCGGCCTGGTTGTAAATATGCTTACCGTCACGAAAATTAGTGACGTGATCCCAAGCCCCCAAACGGAGGGCCACCACCCTAATGGCTTATAACCTGTGGCATACATGAGGCCAGTGATAACCCCTCCAACCACCATCGAGGAAAGCACTCCCACGCCAGTACCCCTCTTCCAAAAGAACGCGCCAATCAACGCGGGTGCCGTGACTAGCAGTCCGCCAGAGGCCATGCTCGATAGGACCGCAATTAACCCGGGCTGAAGCCAGGCGAATAGGACCGTCGCCCCAAGAAGTACGGGGATAAAGACTTTCCCCGCCAGCAATTCATTCCTCTCGGAGATATGTGGAACGAGGGCCTTAGCTACGTCTCTGGATACTGCTGAGCTTAGAGTAAGGATAACTGAGCCCAGGGTTGAGGTTGCAGCTGCGAAGATACCGATAAATATTACCAGGCCGAGCGCGGTTGGTATCTTGGTCAACAGGGCCGGCATAGCTTTATCAGGATTGGTCAGGCCAGGGAGCAGGTTTGCGGCCTGAAAGCCAAACAGAGTGCTTATAATCGTATAGATAAATCCGAAGACGGAGAAATACACGATCATGCGCTTCAGGCTGGATATCCTGTCAGGAATAAACATTCTCTGGGACACCTGGGGGTTGGTAAGGGCGAAGAAAGCCCAGGGGAGGGCAAGACCAATGAACAGCCTTGGGTCCCAGGAGAGTTTGAGCAGTTCGGTGTTCTCCAGCGAAATTGTCCTGAAGAAGCTCACGGGCGAACCGAAGAAGTGATAGAACAGATAGAACAGGGCAAACAGCGATGTAGTCAGCATCGTCAGTGCTTGAAAGGCATCGGTCCAGGAGACGGACCGCATGCCTGCCCAGAGGGCGGAGAAACCTGCGAAGACCGCCATGACGATCACCCCCGCCATGTAGGGTATCTCACCCCCGGTCAGTCCCTCGACGAGAAAACCTATACCCATGAGTTGCACGGCTGCGTAGGGTACAAGCATAACCAGAAAAACAAGGGCGGCAACTACTCCCACCCATTTGGACTCGTATCTTGTCGATAAGAGTTCCGCCGGGGTGACGAAGTCGTATTTGTTGCTGGCAATCCAGAACCTCGGGGCGAATATCGCGAGAAGGAATACGGTAAAGGTAAGGTAGGTCATTTCAAAACCTAGAGCCCCAACGCCGGACTCGTAGGTTAATCCGACGAGACCAACGAGCATGAAGGCGCTGTACGTCGTTGCGCTGTAAGTCATCCCGGAGATGAACCCACCAAGACGTCTACCACCGAGGAAGTACTCCGTGACCCCTTCTCCCAGTCCTCGCTTTGCCAGGTAGGCAATCGCTGTTGCAACCCCTATCCAGCTAAACAGCGATATCCAGACGTAAAGTGAGTTCATCGTTTACTTCCCCAGGTCCTGTCAACGTAAAGCACGCCAAATACAATTACCGTGAGGGTTAAGACTGACCAGAACAGGTAGCTGCCCAGGAAGCTTCCGACGTCCTTCAGAGCGTAAAAGGGGACGAAGAAGTCCAGCGCCGCGATAACAAGGCCGACGAGTAGGTAAGAGAACTTGTTGAGCAAGAATATCACACCTTCGGTTTTGTGGTTCCGGAAATTATACATAAGATTGCTGTATTTTGAAAGTATCTCAGGTATAATCATCTGAACAGAGTTGTCTCGACCCTCTCATTATCCGAGAAAGAGGTTGGAGATAGACGAGGAATACGATAGTTCTGCAAATTGACAGGTACGGATTGCGAATTGATTGATAAACGTTTTTAGTTTTCCTATTGAACGTGGATAACTTTTTGTTATAATAAAGTCAATTATTTATAATAAAATATTATGAAATATGTCAATAAGTCTTTAGAAAGAGCAATATCGCTTATCAACCTCTTTGATAATCGTTCGGTCAAGATGACGGCTACAGAAATCGCAGAGGAGCTTGGCTCGAGTCCCGGTTCTCTCTATCCAATTATCCATACTCTAATTAGGCATGGCTACCTTCACAAGGACGGCAACAAGAAGTACAGTCTTGGCCTTAGTTTCCTGGAGAAAGGACATCTAATCTTAGAGACCAAAGAACTAAGGTTGGTTGTGAGACCCCACCTGGAAAAACTTGCCGAGGAATTCAACTCTAACGCCCACCTGGCTGTTCTGAGGGATGACGAGGTACTTTATCTGGACAGGGCTACGGGGTCCTCTCACGTATCAATTCAAAACATAGTGGGTTCAAGATCTCCTGCTTACGGGACTGCACTCGGTAAGGTCCTTCTTGCTAGCCTGACTCAGGAAGAGCTGGAGGACTACTTCGCAGAGAACGAACTATTCCCGTTGACGGACAACACCATAACTGACAGGGATATATTGGTTGACCACCTGGAGGAGGTCAGGAGGGACGGTTTTGCCCTCGACGAAGAAGAGTACCTTGATGGGGCTATCTGTGTTGCGACTCCAATACAGGACTTCAACGACGACCTCCTCGCCGCAATAAGCGTAGCCACTCATGACTTAACTGGATTCGACAATCTCAAGGACCGGCTCGTGTCCAGCCTGAAGAAGAAGAGTTTGACGATTACCGAAGAACTCGGTTAAGGCCGGCGGGACGCCGGGCATATACGGGGTTGGGATATTGGTCGCGACTCTCTCTTGGTCGTGATCCTGCCTCCCGTAACCGGCGGGGCGGTTCACTCTCCTATCTAGAAATTTTCTCCGTTATCGTTATAATCAAGGTTAGGACTATTATCTCCCGATTTGGAAGTTGATCCTTATATGTCTCACTTAACAGCCAAAAACCATAGCAAGTTCCGCGTTCCAGTCTTTGCCGTTCTCGGTGCCGTACTCGTTGTCGGTTTAACTCTCGTTGGGTGGTTTGCCCGCCCTCAACCCGTTATGGAAGAAGCGGAGGTCGCCCTTGGAGGGAGTGATTCCGTGGAGGTAGCCCGGTTCGAGGTGAGCGGCACCTCCGGTTATCACTTTGTCCCGGACGGACGGTCGGGGGTCGGCCTCATGTTTTATCCCGGAGCCAGGGTACCGGCGCGGGCCTATGCGCCTGACATGCTCGATATCGCAGAGAAAGGACACGAAGTCTACCTTATAGAGATGCCACTTAACTTCGCCTTTCTCGGTTGGAGGAAGGCGGACGACATCATCGCGAATGTTTCTGAGGTTGACTGTTGGGCAGTGGGTGGTCACTCGCTTGGAGGCGCCATGGCCTCCAGGTACGTAGCGAAAACGGACAATGACGTCTCGGGCCTTGTCGTGTGGGGGTCTTATCCCGAAACGGATCTGTCCTTTGAGGAGAAAGGACTTGAAATACTTAGTATCATCGCCACCAATGACGAGATTATCAGCGAGGAAAATACCGAGCGTTCCAAGGAACAATTCCCCGAGGAGAGGACGAAGTTCGCCTATATAGACGGTGGAAACCACAGTCAATTTGGCTGGTATGGGTTCCAGTCAGGCGATGGTGCGGCAACCATATCCCGCCAAGAACAGGTAGATATCATCGTGGGGGAGACGTCCGATTTCCTGTCTTCCCTCTGTTCTTCGGACTAGGAAGTTTGTGAGTCTCAGAGGGGGTCTTGATTACTTGCCTTCGTTTAGCTTCTTCCAGACCTTCTCCGGCGTGAAGGGTGACTCCGTTAAGACGATCCCCGTAGCGTCCCTTACCGCGTTCGATATAGCGGGTATTGCTCCATCTATCCCTATCTCGCCGACGCTCTTCGCCCCGTGGGGGCCTGTCGGCTCGTCCGACTCGACGAGAATAACCTCTATTTCGGGAATGTCCTCCGTGTTAGGTATCTTGTAGTCGAAGAAGGAAGGGTTTGTCATCTCGCCTGTGTCGCTAAACTCCATTTCCTCCGTTAACGCGTAACCAATGCCGTTAACGATTGCACCTTCCATTTGACCTTCGGCTAGGTTGGGATTTATCGCCGTCCCGCAATCTACGGCGGCGACGTACTTCAATATCTCGATTTCGCCCGTCCGTTTATCCACCTCGAGGTCGACGAAGTGGGCTGCGAACGGAGGCGGGGATTCGGCGGGGACCTCGGAGGCCGTTGCTTCGATCTGTTTCTGGTCCAGCTCAATTTCCCCCGAAGTCGTCTTAATTGCCATCTCCGAGAGGTCAACAGAACCGGCTGGCGTAAGTAGCTTCCCTTTAGCGATATCCAGGTCTTTGGGACCGAGGTCGTAGTAATTGGCGGCTAGTTCCAGAATTTGTTCCTTGACGTCTTCCGCGACCTTCTTTACGGCATTGCCGGAGACGTACGTGGTGCTGGAGGCGTAGGCGCCGGAGTCAAAGGGGGTGAAGTCCGTGTCGGAAGAGTATACGACTACCTGATCAAGGTCCACCCCGAGCGTCTCCGCAGCAATTTGTGCGAGGACCGTGTCGCTACCAGTGCCGAGGTCCGTAGCCCCCACGAACAGGTTAAAGGAGCCGTCCTCGTTTAACTTCAATCTTGCGGCAGCCAGGTCCACCAGGGGTATGCCTGAACCCTGCATGTTTATTGAGATACCGAAACCCCTTGCCTTGTCCTCGGTTTTGTAATTCCGTTTAATTGCATCTCTTTCTTCCCATCGTATCTTCTCCGCCCCCAGGTCGATACACTTATCGAGCTTGCAGCTATGAATGTATTGGACCGTACCTTCCTTGCCCTCCCCCAGTTTCTCAAATATTGGCGAGGTCTCTTCTTCCTGGATGTGATTTAACTTTCTTACCTCTATCGGGTCCTTACCCACCGCTTCTGCTAGCTGGTCCATTGCGACCTCAAGCGCGAAATAGCCTTGTGGTGCCCCATAGCCCCTGTAGGCTCCGGGGACCGGCATGTTAGTGTAGACGGCGTCTCCATAGAAGTGGACGCTGGGTGCCTCGTTGTAGAGGGGGAGGGTCTTGCTCCCGACGTTGGACAGGACGGTTAGACTATGGGTTCCGTACCCTCCTGTGTTGCTGAGTGCTTCCATGGTTATTCCCGTTAACCTGCCCTCTTTGTCCGCACCGAGCCTTACTTCGACCTCCATAGGGTGTCTCGTCCTGGAGGAGACGAACTCTTCCTCTCGGGTGTACCTCATTTTGACCTTTTTCCCCGTACGGAGGGCAAACAACGAGACGAGATCCTCGAGCAGTATCTCCTGCTTCACGCCAAAGGCTCCTCCGACCCGGGGTTTAATCACCCGTATTTTCTTTATCGGTACCCCGACAACTTGAGAAACGATTCTTCTTACGTGGAAGGGGACCTGGGTGCTCGTACGTATTATCAACCGGTCATATTCGTCCAGGTGAGCTGTGGCGACGTGTGGCTCTATTGGAGTGTGCTGGGCGAACTGGGTCTTACACTTTTGCGTGACGACTACTTCCGCCTCGTCCAGAGCCCTCTTCGGGTCGCCGACTTCTATGTCCACGTGAGCGGCGATATTCCTGTCTGAGTCGTATATACCGCTTGCGTCTTCCTCCGGGTGTATCTGTACGTTGGATTCGCGGGACCGAGCGGGGTCCAGGATCGGCTCCAGTTCATTGTACTCAACTTCTATCGCCTCCAACCCCTCCTGCACGGCTTGCCATGACGTGCCTGCCACGGCAGCGACCCTGTCTCCGACAAACCGCACCCTATTATCGAAGATGTAGGCATCGTAAGGTGAAGGCTCGGGATAGCCCTGCCCTGCGGTTGTGTGGGGAACCCGGGGGACGTTGCCGTAGTGGAGTATTGACTCCACCCCGGGTAACTTCTCCGCTCTGCTGGTATCGATATCTACTATCTCAGCGTGAGCCAGCGGGCTCGTCAGGATACCGGCCACCAGCTCTGGAGAATTTTCGATGTCATCTAGGAAAACCCTGCGGCCCCTTGCCAGAGCTTCTCCGTCAACCTTGGGTAAGTTGTGGCTTACGACGTCAAATCTTTTCTCGTCTTCGCTCATTGTTACCCCCCTCGAGGTCCCTGGCGACGTTCTTTATTGCCTCTATCTGCTTTATGTAACCGGTACACCTGCAGAGGTTACCGTCGAGTGCAGCTTTAATTTCCCCTTCGGTTGGATTTGGATTGTGGGTTAAAAGCGAATAGGAGCTAATTAGGACCCCGGGGATACAGAATCCGCACTGTATTGCCCCTACATCCAAGAATTCCTGCCTGAGGCTGTCTGCGAGTTCGTCGTTTAGTCCCTCAAGAGTTGTTATCCGTTTCCCGTCTACCTGAGCAGCGTACAACGTGCAAGAGGTCATTGCTCTACCGTTTACCAGAACCATACAGGCCCCGCAATCCCCGGCTTTACAGCCCTCCTTTACGCTAGTGTATCCCTCTCTTCTCAGGAGGTCGAGGAGTATCTCGCCCGGTTTTACCTGGAACTCTTTGTCCTCATCGTTGATCTCAATTGTAATATTCATGGTATCAATTAAATTCCGACGTGATATCTCTTAACGCGTCCTCGGCCATCTTCCTCACCTGGGCCACCCTGTACTCCTTGCTCATCTTTCTGTCACTGGAAACCGCCGCCGTTTGAGATGCTAGCTCGGCGGTCTCGTAGATTAAATCCTCGTTCAGGGAACGCCCCTTCAGCGACTCTTCGACCTCCGTTAACCTCGTGGCAAATGAGGGCCTTGCCCCGACGGCCATTCTCGCCTTGACGATCTCTCCGTCTCTTTCGGTAATCGTGCACCCAACGTTGAGGCTAGCGACGTCAAATTCCGACCTGGAGAACTTTTGAAAACTCCCCCTGGTGACTCCCTCGTCCGGAAGAGAAACTTCTATTCCAGTTACGATGGCATTACGCAGGGTCGGACGGAAATCATCGTCGTAAAGCCTGCTTAGCTCTCTTTTTTCGTGAGACCTGTCGAAGTATAGTATTGTCGCGTCGAGAGCAAGCAGGATAGGAATGACGTCGGACCACGGAAATGGCCTAACTATTGAGCCCCCCAGAGTGCCGGCGTTCCTTATCGGATAGCTACCCACCTTTTCCAGGCCGTCCTGGAGGTACCCATCGGCAAAACCTTCCAGGTCAGGACATCCAACTACCTGTTGGATCTTCCTCGTGGCCCCAATCAACAGCCTACCGGCCTCCCTATCGACCTCCAGTTCGTCAAGCTCAAGGTCGTCCAAATCGATTAATTCCACGGGGCGATTTGAATCGGACAGGGCCAGTCCAGTGCCGCCGGCGAGAAAATAAGACCGGCTCTCTCGATTGTGCAACGAGAGAGCCTCGCCGAGAGAGCCGGGAATATGATACTTAGTTACGTTGCTTAGCATCAAGAAATGAAGTTATTCGGACGGTTCGTCCGGCCACGGGCCTTTGATGTTTTCGTAAGCCCATTGAATCGTCCAGAGTTCGTTGTGTGACGCCCATTCGCCGTCCTGTAGCCTCTGTATTCCATTGCGGTCGTCCATCGGCCCGACAAAGGGGTCAAAGGTTACACGATCTGCCTTCATCTGTTCGCGACGCTCCATGATTAGGTCGTAAACGGAAATCTCGCCCAGAATCGGGTCGGTAACCGTTGTAGACTTGAGTTGGTCGACGGAATTTGGGTTTATCATCATGTCCCGCTTGGCACCGAGTATGGCTGAATCCTCCTTCATGAGCCACCAGTAGTCGACGTTTTCCAGGTTTTTGTTCGTGTAAACTCCGTAGTAGACCTTGTAGAGGATGTCGGCGTAGATTACTCCCCAGTCGGAGATCTGACCGCTTACTGCTGCATCCTCCGCAAACCTGTACATCGGGTTGTAGTGACTAAAGGAAAACGCCCCGTTTTCCTGAGCTGTCTGGAGGACCGTGGGAGTATCTTCGGTAAAGGCAAACCCGTCTACGTCGTCTTCGATAAGGGCTTCCGTTGCCTCCTTTGCCCCACTTGGATCGACCCATGCGTTCAACCAGCGGACGTGAATTGTAGCGTCCGGGTTGACCTCCTTTACGCCAATGGCAAAGGCGTTGATGTGCCTCTTCACCTCAGGCGTAGGGAATGCCCCTACGTAACCGAGCTTGTCGGTTTCGGTCAACGTACCCGCCATTAGACCACTGAGGTAGTATGTCTGATAAAGCCCGGAGAAATACGTACCGACGTTAGGGGCCCGCTTGTGCCCGGAACAGTGAAAGAAAACTGTGTCCGGATACTTTTCTGCCGCCTTGATAGTCGGGTCCATGTGGCCGTAGCTTGTTGTAAACACTACG